>JAEZEM010000337.1 GCA_023417745.1 Pseudomonadota bacterium | reverse complement strand
CTGGCGATCTCGTCGCGGCCATCCGCAACATCACCTACCGGGATCTGGTCACGCCGACCATCATCGGCAAATGGATGAGCTCGCCCAAGCATCTGCCCAAGCTCATCGCCATCCCGGCCGTGCTGTTCTTGCTCATCTGGCTCATCACCACCGGATTCAAGCTGCCCCAGGGCGAAATCGTCTTCGGCAAGCTCTATCCTGGCGACTACACCATCGACCCCATCTTCATGCTGGTCTCGGCTTTCGTGGCCTTCACGTTCTACAAGGGCGTGACGAAGTTGTGGAAGAGCTTTGAAAAGTCCACGCCAACGACCTTGCAGATCGGGTCGAAAGCCAAGAAACCGACCTTGATCGAATCGCTTAAGGCCGTCATCGTGGACGAAATCGGCACGCATTCCAAGTTCAACGAGTGCGGCAACGACAATACCGAGCGGTACAAGGGCCACCTGTCGCTGTTCTACGGTTTCGTGGCCCTGGCCATCGTCACCGGCGTCGTGGCCGTTTCCCACTGGGGCGGCAAGATCATCGAGTTCATCGCGCCCTTGGGGCACACCCCCATGCCGCTGTGGAGCCCGGTGAAACTGCTGGCCAACGTCGGCGCCGTGGCCTTGATCTACGGCCTGACCATGCTGACCCGGCGTCGGATCAACGTCGACCCGGCCAAGTCCACGTCGTCCTACTACGACTGGTACCTGCTCGGCGTCATCTGGGCCGTGGGCCTCACCGGCCTTGGCGCGGAAATCTTCCGCCTGGCCGGCGTGCCCTCCCTGGCCTATCCGACCTACTACCTGCATCTGATTTCGGTGTTCATGCTGTTCGCCTATCTGCCCTGGTCCAAGCTCGGGCACTTGGTCTACAGAACCACGGCGTTGGTGTACGCCCATCAGGCTGGGCGTCTCCCCCTCAAACGTGAAGAAGAAAAGACTTTCTTGGTCTAATTTAGGAGGGTACCATGGCTGAAGCGCGCAAAGTGTTCCCCATGAACGCGTTCGTGTCGTATCTCAAGGGCGTCGACAAGGAAGGCAACAAGAAGGGCGTGGCCGAGATGGTCGGTTTCATGACCGGCATGGAAATCGACGCCGAGCTGGCGCCGTTCGCCGCCGCCCTCGCCAAGGCCTGGATCTACGAGCAGCATCCGGAACTCGTCCGGATGAGCTCGGGCGAGCTGGGCGCCACCGCCCAGAACGTCTCCGTGGCCGTGCTGCCCCCGGACGTCGTGGCCGAGGTCAACGCGATTTTCGCCAAGCTGGCCGATTCCAAGAAGACCATCGACGAGCAGGCCGCCAAGCTCGCCAAGGTCGAAGCGGAACTGGCCGAGAAGACCGCCATCCTCAAGGATGTCGATGTCCGCTTGAAAGCCGCCGAAGACAAGGCCAAACGCCTTGAGGAGTCCGCCAAGGACGCCGGCGAGAAGGTCATCGTGGCTTCCGAGGCCAAGGTTGTCGAGTACATCGGCAAGGTCGACGAGCTGCTCAAGATGATCGAGGACGTCAAGAAGCACGGCGTGGTCACCGTCTCCGGCGGCGGCGCTGCCGCGGCTGACGGCGGCGCGGCCGGCGGTTCCGGCGAGCCGGTCGTGGGCGGTGAGCCCGCTTCCGACTTCGGCTTCGGTTCCGACGCCTTTGCCACCGACAAGTGGTAGAAAAATCGACTCCGGTCGATTGACGGGGAGGCCCTTTAAGGGCCTCCCTTTTTTTTGTGGCGTCAACAGGCGGGTGTTCCGGCTGGACCGCCGGAAGCCGACGGCTGGCGGGCAGCCTGGTGGCTTGGGCATCTCCCGGTGTCGCCTCTCGCGACAAGGGGGATGCCGTGAATGGCGGCGCGAACGTGCCGGCGTCGGGGCGTGGGGGAAAATGGTGATTGCCACGGCCGGCGAGAGGCAGCAAAAGAAGTCCAGGCTCGGATGTCGTGGAACGGCGGTCTTTGCAACGTAGGGCAAGGAGTTTCGTATGGTCACGCGGAAAACGGTCGGGATGATCGCGGGAGTGTTTTTCTGGTTGGCGGTCGTTGTTCAGGGAGCGGCATCGGCTGGGAATTTGGCGGATTTGCGCCAATCGATCGCCGCCGCTGGGGCCAACTGGACCGCTGGCGAAACATCCGTCACGCGGATGACCCCTGAAGAACAGAATCGTCTGTGCGGCGGATTGGCGGAAATCACCCGTGGCGACGCGGTCACGCCCATGGCGGCTTTGCCTGCGCAAGACCTGCCGGCCAGCTACAGTTGGCGCGACGTCAACGGCAAGAATTACGTGACGCCGGTGCGCAACCAGCAGACTTGCGGCAGCTGCTTTGTTTTTGCCCCGGTGGCGGCGCTGGAAGCTCGGCTGCTGCGGACCTACAATCGGCCAGGCACGGATATCGATCTTTCCGAGCAGATTCCGCTGTCCTGCGCCGGGGCGGGAAACTGCGCCGCGGGCGGCTACGCCAGCACGGCCTCGACCTATTTGCAAACCACCGGCACGGCCAAGGAAACTTGCTATCCGTATACCAACACGGATGGTTCCTGCGGCGCGGCCTGCGCCAATTGGCAGCTGTCCCCGTATAAGGCGACGAACTGGTCCTATGCCAACCAAACGTTCCCGGCCACCACGGCCATGCTCAAGACGGCCGTGTTGACCAAGGGGCCGGTGGTGGCCCGCATGGTCGTGTATTCGGATCTTTATGATTATACGGGGGCGTTTACAGCAAGGTCGACGGGGAGAACAAGGGCGGCCACTTTGTGCTGGTCGTGGGCTGGGATGACGCCACGTCGGCCTTCCTGGTCAAAAATAGTTGGGGCACGGGCTGGGGCGAAAGCGGCTACTTCTGGATCGCCTATTCGCAGTTGGCTTCAGCCGATGTCCGGTTCGGCGAATGGGTCTATGTCTATGACGACGCGGTCGGCCCCATGGCCGGGGCTGTGCCGGCGGCCAATTCGCTGCTCCTGGACAATTGACGCCCGGCCATCCGCCGGCCGCCGGACGTCGCGGCGTTATGTTGAAGCGGCCGCCGTCTCCCGTCGCGCCGTGGCCTCCTCCCGCAACCGCGCCAGGATCTCGTCGTAGCCCTCTGGCCGGTGGGGCCGCAGGCAGGGCGTGCAGTCCTTTATCCCTTTGACCATCTGATGGTCGCCGCCGCAGTTTTCCAGGAAATACAGCGGACAAAAACAGAACAAACAATTGAACGCCTCGGGGTCGGCCCCGGGGTGGCAGGGGAAATAGCGGCAGGCGGCGTTGCGAAAGAAACGATGGCTGTTTTCCACGAGGGCTCCGGTTCGTCGGCACAAGGGTTGCAATAACCCGGTTGCGTCAACGGATTGATCGAACTACGGGATAGCGCCATGGCCATAGCGACAACCACCACTACCGCTCAGGATTTCCTGAAGAAAGCGGCTGCAATCACGCCGGGATCGGGCAAGGCCAGGCTTGATCCCAAACTTTTCCAGAACATGCTGCAAAGCGGCTACGGGATCAACGGGGAAGTCGGCAAGAACAGTAAGTTGTCGATTCCCAAGGAAAATATGATCACCGGCCTGGAGATGCTGTCCTCCGGGGAGAGCACCGGCAAGGATGCGGCCCTGTCCATGCTTGGCTACCAGACCGACGCCAAGGCTTTGACGGACATGAGCCAGAAAATGGGCCAGGGCATGGATATGGGGCAGGGCATGGCCAGTTTCCAAGGCAACGCCCTGGCCACGCTGTCGCGCATGGCCATGGAACAGGCCTCCGCTCCGTCCTCAGGCCCGGGAGCGGCAGTTGCCGCCGCCTCGGCCGATGCCGGCGGATCAAGCGTCCGTCGGGCTGTTGACAAGTCGGCCGTGCGCATGGCCGTGAGCCCGACCGCCCGCCATCCTGACGACCTTGGTCACCTGGGCCGGGTCAACCAGGCCTCGGGCCGGGGCGGCTTCACCAAGCGCGAGGAGGAACTCCTTTTGGCCGTGGCCGGCGCGGAAAACATCCTGGCCGAGACGAACCGGGTGGAGCAGGCCAAGGAAACGGCCGCCGTTTCCCGCAAGGTGCTGCCCTCGACCCTGGAGCACCAGGCCGGCCGGCTGTCCGCCCAGTACGAATCCAATTCCGAGATCGACTACATCGGTTACGACAGCCGGGGCGGCACCTCCTACGGCCAGTACCAGATCGCCTCCAAGACCGGCACCATGGACTATTTCCTGCGTTTCCTCGACGACAAGGCCCCGGATGTCGCCGCCAAGCTGCGCGCGGCCGGGCCGGCCGACACCGGCGGGCGCTCCGGGCGGATGCCCGCCGCCTGGAAGGCCGTGGCCGCCTCGGACCCAAGGCGTTTCGAGGCCTTGCAGCATGAATTCATCCGCTCCAACAACTACTCGCCGGCCGCCAAGTCCATCGTGCTGACCACCGGCGTGGACGTCACCCGGCGTTCCTACGCCCTGCGCGAGGTCTTGTGGAGCACGGCCGTGCAGCATGGCCCGGGCGGGGCCGAGCGCATCTTCACCCAGGCCATTGAAAAGGCCGAGGCCATGCCGCCGGGTCAGGATTTTGACAAGGCGGTCATCGAAGAGGTCTACCGCATCCGGGGCCAGAAGTTTTTCCGCCACAACAAGCGCATCCGGGAAGCCGTGCAATCGCGCTTCCAGGACGAGAAGACCACGGCCATCGCCTTGCTCGACAGCCCGTCCGTCTAGTTTTCCCTGGCCAGGATCTTTCACCGCAACGTCTCGCCGCGCGGCTTTGCCCTCGCGGCGTTTTGTTGTAGCATGGGGCCATGACGCCGCCAGACGCCAGGCCCGTCGACACGGGCGACGCCGTCAGCCTGTCGCGCAAGATCGACGGGCTGCGCCGCTGTTTTGCCCTGTCGCGCCTTGTGGCCGAATCCCTGGATCTTTCCGAAGTGCTTGAGCGCATCATGACCACCTCGCGCCAGGCCTTGGCGGCCGAGGCGGCCAGCCTGCTGCTGGTGGACGACGCGCCAGGCCCGGGCCAGGGCGAACTGGTCTTCACCGTGGCCCAAGGGCCGGCCTGCCTGCCGCTCAAGGCCGGTTTCCGCCTGGCTCCGGGCCAGGGCGTGGCCGGCTGGGTGGCCGAGGCCGGGCAGCCCGTGCTGCTGGCCGACGCTTACGACGATCCCCGCTTCAACCGCGAGGTGGACCACCAGACCGGTTATCGCACCCGCTCCATGCTGTGCGTGCCGCTTATTTACCGCGAACGGGTCATCGGCGTGGTGCAGTGCATCAACAAGGCCGGCGGCGGGGAGTTTTGCGCCGACGATCTGGAGACCTTTTCCCTGCTGGCCGCCCAGGCCGCCGTGGCCATCGTCAACGCCCGCCTGCACGGCGAGGCCCTGGTCAAACAGCGCATGGATTTCGACATGGAAGTGGCGGCCAGCGTCCAGCAGGGTTTTTGGCCCAAGGGCGCGCCGACCCTGGCCGGCTTCGACGTGGTCGGGGTGAGCCGCCCCTGCGACGCCACCGGCGGCGACTACTACGACTATCTCATGCGCCCGGGCGACCATGGGCAGCGCCAGTTCCTGGTGGCCGTGGGCGACGTCACCGGGCATGGCATCCAGGCCGCCCTGCTCATGGCCAGCGTGCGGGCCTTTTTGCGCTCCCGTCTGCTGTCTCCGGGCGGCCCGGCCGCCATCGTCGGCGACGTCAACCGTTTGCTGGCCGAGGACATGGGCGTTTCGGGACGGTTCATCACGCTTTTTTTGCTGGAAATCTGCCCGGAAACCGGGCAACTGCGCTATGTGCGGGCCGGCCACGACCCGGCTCTGCTCTACGATCCGGCCACGGACGAGTTCCAGGAACTCGGCGGCCGGGGTATCCCCCTGGGGATCGACGGCGACTGGCCCTATGAGGAGAATCTGGTCAAGGGCCTGCCGCCCGGAGCTGTACTGGCCCTTGGCACCGACGGCATTTGGGAGGCCCGCAGCGCGGACGGGGAAATGTACGGCAAGACCCGTTTGCGCCACGCCCTGCGTCGGGCCGCGTCCCTGGACGCGGCCGGCATCGCCCGCGAGGCGTTGGCCGATCTGGAAGCCTTCCGTCAGGGCGAACCCAGCCGCGACGACGTGACGCTGGTTGTGGTCAAGGCCTGGGCGGGGGCGAAACACACGGAGGCGGCATGAAGTCGCGCATTGCCACGATGATGGTTCTGGCGGCCGGGCTGGCCCTGGCCGGCTGCAACAAGGAAGACCCCACGGGGTTCCCCAAAGTGGATTACAACAAGGACGGCCGGATCATCTTCGAAGAGCTGATCGTCGTCTTTCCGGACCTCACCGTCGAGGAGTTCCTGGCCGCCGACACCGACGGCAACGGCACCCTCGACGAACAGGAATACAACCGGTTCCGCGAAGCCCGCAAGGCCGGCAAGAAGCTTGATGCCGCCGCTGCTCCGGCTGCTCCGGCCGCCAAGCCCGCCGAGGCCTCGGCGCCCAAGCCGGCCGAACCGGCCGCCCCGGCTCCGGCCAAGGCCGCCGAGCCGGCCCCGGC
>JAEZEM010000294.1 GCA_023417745.1 Pseudomonadota bacterium | reverse complement strand
AACGGGCCATGCCGTCGGCGGTGCGCAAGGACAGGTCGCGGATGCGCCCAACGGCCGACTGGACGCGTTCCCCGGCGGCCACCTGGGCCTCGCAGGAACGGGCGATCTCCCCGACCTGGCCGGCGGCGTCGCCGGACAAGGCCACGATCTCGCCCAGGGCGGCCCGGGACTGGCCGGCCAGGCTGGTGGCGTCGTCCACGGCCGCCCCGGCCTGATCCATGCCCCGGATGTTGTCAAAGGCCCCGGCCTGGATGGCCTGGATGACCTGCCCCACTTCCTTGGTGGCAGTCATGGTCTTTTCGGCCAGCTTTCGCACCTCGTCGGCCACCACGGCGAAGCCGCGTCCGGCCTCGCCGGCCCGGGCCGCCTCAATGGCGGCGTTAAGGGCGAGCAAGTTGGTCTGATCGGCGATGTCGGAAATGACGGTCATGACCTGGCCGATGGACTCGGCCTGACGGCCCAGACCGGCCATGTTGTCCTTGAGGGCGGCGGCCAGGGTCGAAACCCGGCCGATGGCGGCCACGGAATCATCCACCACGGCAGCCCCGGCGGCGGCCCGACGGCGGGCCTCCTCGGCGGCCCCGGCGGCCTGCTCGGCGGCCCGGGCCACGGCCACGGTGGCCTCCACCATCACGTCCACGTCGGCGGCGGTGTCGTCCACCCGGGTCTTTTGCTCCTCGGCCCCGGCCGAGACGTCGCGGGCGTCCTGGCGCAGCGATCCGGTCGCCTGCTTGATGGAGTCGGCCACGCCCTCCAGCGTTTCGCCGGCTCCGAGCATGCCCTGGCGGCGGACTTCATCCTTTTTGACGGCCAGCCGGGCTTCGCGGCTGGCTTTCTCGGCGGCGGCGGCCTGGGCGTCGGCCTCGGCGGCGTGGTCGCGCACCAGGGCGAGCTGGCCGGCCTGGGCGGCGACCAGGGCTTGCAGGCTGTCGCGCAGCCGCCCCAGCCGGCCGATGAAGCGGGGATCGTCGGGCAACGGCTCGGCCCGGCCCTGGCGCGCGTCGTCGGCGTAACCGGCCAGGAGCTCCAGCGGCCCCATGAGCTGGCGGCCGATCAGGGCCAGGAACACCATGACCAGACCGGCGGCGCAGGCCCCGCCGGCCCCGGCCGAAACGGCCACGGCCTGGCCCGGCAGGGCGGCCAGGGCCGCGTCCAGGGCGTCGAGGTCGGCCCTGGCCGCGGAAGCCTCCGGGGCAAGCTCGCGCCGCACCTTGGTCACCCGCTCCCCGGCCGTCCCGATCAGGTCGGCGAGCCGCCAGGAAACGGCCAGGTTGGCCGCCAGCACCACCAGGACAAAGCCGACGATGGTCGTCAGCGTCAACCGCAGCTGCAAAGAAAGTCGCATACGTCCCCCCGCGACAGGAATGCAAGACGTGCAGCGGCTGGCCGAACCCACCCCACGTGGCCCGGCCAGCCGACACGCAAAAGCCCTCTTGTGCGTCTTTTGGTAACACAAGAGGGCTGCAAGTCAACGACGGCCAGAATGCGCCGTTTTTAACAAAAACGTGACTCTTCTAGGACACCCGATCCCCCGGAGCCACCGGGACCGAAGCCGTCATCAGGGCCATGCCCTCGGCATGGCGCACGGCCAGGATCATGCCGTGGGAGACCACGCCACGCAGCTTGCGCGGCTTGAGGTTGGCCACGATGGTCACCTGGGCGCCGAGAAGCTCCTCGGGCCTGAAGTGCTCGGCCAGCCCGGCCACCACCTGGCGCGGGGCCTGTTCGCCGATGTCCGCCTGGATGATGTAAAGGCGGTCGGCCCCAGGCACGGGGGCCACGGAGACGATGCGGCCCAGGCGCAGGTCGAGCTTGGCGAAATCGTCGTATTCCACTTCGGCGGCCGGTCCGGGCTTGGCCGGGGCCTCCTTGGGCTTGTCGTTTTTCTTGTCGCCCTGAGCGGGCTTGGCCGGCTTGGCTGCCTTGGGCGCGGCCGCTTCTTCCCGGACCGGCGGGTCCAGGCGCGGGAAAAGGTTGGAGGTGGCCGCCACCTGGGTGGCGGCGGCAAGGGGCGTAAAGCCCTTGGCCTCGTCCATGAGGTTGGCGGTTGCCGGGTCCTGGCCGAGCTGGGTCAGCAGCGTGGCCGCCGCTTCGGGCATGACCGGCAGCAGGCAGGCGGCAACCGTGCGCAGGCCGCCCAGGGCGCTGCGCATGACCGTGGCCAGCCGGTCGGTCCGGCCCTCTTTGAACAGCGTCCAGGGGGCCGTGGCGTCGACGTAGCGATTGAGCCCGCGCACCAGCTCCCACAAGGCGTCCAGCGCCCGGGAGAACTGGGCCTGGCGGAACAGGGCCAGATAGTTGGCCACGGCCGTCTCGGCCAGTTGAACCAGTTCGCCGTCGGCCGGCTCGGCTTCCTGGCCGGCCGGCAACACCGAGCCGAAATACTTGGCGGTCATGGCCAGGGTGCGGTTGGCCAGATTGCCGAGGTCGTTGGCCAGATCGGCGTTGAAGCGCCCGACAAAGCCCTCTTCGGTAAAGCTCGCGTCGGCCCCGAAGACCATTTCGCGCAGCAGGAAATAGCGCATCCCGGACAGGCCGGCCTTGGCCGCCATCTGGCGCGGCTCGACCACGTTGCCCAGCGACTTGGACATCTTGGTGTCGCGCACCAGCCAATAGCCGTGGACGTTTAAATGCTTGTAAAGCGGCAGTCCCATGGCCAGCAGCATGGTCGGCCAAAACACGGCATGGGGCTTTAAGATGTCCTTGGCCACCAGATGCTCGGCCACGTCCCACCAGGCGTTAAAATCCGGGGCGTCGGGCCAGCCGGCGGCGGTCAGGTAGTTGATGAGCGCGTCGAACCAGACGTAGGTGACAAAATTGGGGTCAAAGGGCAGTTCCACGCCCCAGGTCAGGCGTGACTTGGGCCGGGAGATGCAAAGATCGTCCAGCGCCCCGGATTCGAGCAGGCTTACGACCTCGTTGCGGTACTGGCGCGGCCGGATGAAGTCCGGGTTGGCCTTGATGTGCTCCAGAAGCTGGCCCTGGTACTTGGACATGCGGAAGAAATAATTCTTCTCGGCGATGTAGTCGGGTTTGACCTTGTGGTCCGGGCACAGGCCGTCCACCAGCTCTTTTTCGGTCAAGAACCGCTCGCAGCCCGTGCAGTAATGGCCGCCGTATTCGCCGAAATAGATGTCGCCCTTGTCATAGACGAGCTGCAAGGCTCGGCGCACGGCGGCGATATGGTCGGGGTCGGTGGTGCGGATAAAGCGCGTGGGCGTGATGCCGAGATCCGGCCACAGCGACGAGAACAGACCGCTGATGGCGTCGGCGTATTCCTTGGGCGTCTGGCCGGCCTTGGCGGCGGCCTCGGCGATCTTGTCGCCGTGCTCGTCGGTGCCGGTCAGGAAAAAGACGTCCTCGCCGCACAGCTGGTGGAACCGGGCCAAGGCGTCGGCCACGATGGTGGTGTAGGCGTGGCCGAGGTGGGGCTTGGCGTTGACGTAGTAAATGGGCGTGGTGATAAAAAAGCGATTCACGATCCGCTCTCCGGTTCACGGGAAGGTTTGCCGCCCTGGGGGCGTCCCTCGGGACGCCGGGACCGTTGGCGGGGGTTATGCGGGGCTTCGGGCGCGCCGTCGCCGCCCGGGGCGGGCG
>JAEZEM010000288.1 GCA_023417745.1 Pseudomonadota bacterium | reverse complement strand
TCGGGCAGGGACTGGCCGTCCTTGAAGGTGACGGAGTCTTCGTCGGGCAAACCGAGGTCGGGCAGGAAGGGGACCACGGCCAGCACGTCGCGCCCGGTGCGCTGGGCGAGGTAGTCGTTGGCCGGGGCCAAAAGCGTGGCGTCGCCCCGGAAGCGGTTGAGCACATAGCCGGCGACAAGGGCTCGTTCGGCCTCGGGCAGGCATTCCATGGTGCCCAGCAGCCCGGCGTAGGCTCCGCCCCGGTCGATGTCGGCGGCCAGCAGCACGCTTGCCCCGGCATGGCGGGCCATGGCCATGTTGACGATGTCGTGGGCCTTGAGATTGACCTCGGCCGGGCTGCCGGCCCCTTCGAGCACCATGACGTCGGCGTCGTGGGCCAGGGCGTCGTAGGCCTCCCGGGCGGCGGCAAAGGCCGTGGGCTTGTAGGCGATGTATTCCCCGACGCGCATGGCGCCGACCGGTTTGCCCAGGACAATGACCTGGGAGCCGAGTTCCGAGGTGGGCTTTAAAAGGATGGGGTTCATGCGCGCGTCCGGGGCGAGATGGCAGGCCCGGGCCTGGACGATCTGGGCCCGGCCCATTTCCAGGCCGTCGGCCGTGACCCCGGAATTGAGCGACATGTTTTGCGACTTAAACGGCGCGACCTTGTAGCCGGCCCGGGCCAGCAGCCGGCACAGGCCGGCGGTGAGCACGGACTTGCCGGCGCTGGAGGTGGTCCCTTGGACCATGAGGGCCGGGGTCTTGGGCCTGGGGCGGGACGCGGGCATGGGGCAGGCGGCCAGCACGGCGGCCAGGGCGTCCAGGATGCGGTCGGTCTCGGCTTCGGGGCGTACGGCCAGGCGCAGGTAGCGGTCGGACAGGCCCGAGAAGTTGGTGCAGTCGCGAAGGGCCACGCCGTGTTCGGCCAGGAGCCGACGGCAGACCTCCGGGGCGTTGGGGCCGGTGAGCGACAGCCGGGCCAGCAGGAAATTGGCATGGCTCGGGAAGACCGTCAGCCCCAGGCCGGCCAGCCCCTCGGCCAGCCGCCCACGCAGGCCGGGCAGGGCGGCGCGGGTTTCCTCCAGAAAGGCCGTGTCGGCCAAGGCGCGCAGGCCCACGGCCTGGGGGAGCGTTCCTACCGACCACGGGGCCAGGGTGCGGCGCACCCAGTCGGCCAGATCGGGGCTGGCGGCGAGAAGGCCCAGGCGCAGGCCGGGTATGGCGAAGCTTTTGGTCAGCGAGAGCAGCACGGCCACGTTATGGGGCCGGTCCTCACCGGCCAGGCTCGCAAAGCCGGGCACGAAATCGGCAAAGGCCTCGTCGACCAGGAACAGGCTCTGGGGATGGCGGCCGGCCAGCTCAACGATGGCCCCGGCCTCGGTGACGACGCCGGTGGGGTTGGCCGGGCTGGCGATGACCACCAGGGAGGGCGAGCGCAGCACGGCCTCGATCCGGTCGAGCTGGGGGGCAAATCCGTCGAATTCCGAGCCGGGCAAGCGGCGCACGTCCATGCCGGACTTGTGGCAGGCCACGGCGTAGTCGGTGTAGGCCGGGGAGGGGATGACCGCCCGGGCCAGGCCGGTGCAGCGCGGCAGGGCGAAAAGGAGTTGGCTTGTGCCGTTGCCGGCCACGAAATGGGAGGCTGGCGCGCCGTAGCGGGCCGAGGCGGCCTCAAGCAGCGCTGTGCAGTCCGGGTCCGGGTAGTGGACGAGGTCGGAAACGCCGGCGCTTAAGACGTCGCGCAGCCAGGGCGGCGGCCCCAGGGGGTTGATGCTGGCCGAGGCGTCGAGGATGTCGGATGGGTCGCGGCCGGCCTCGGCGGCCAGGACGCGGAGGTTGCCGCCGTGGGGAAAAGCTTTTTCTTTCAATTAATTGACTGCTTTTTGCGGCATCACCAGCACGAGATGCCAGCCTGTGGCGCGAAGGCGCGCCGCCAAGACCATGTCCTTGCCCGAGACAAAGGCCATGGGCCACTTCTTTTCTGTTTCGGCCCGTTCGATGACGGCCTCGCCGATGGCGTTTAAGGCGTCGTCGGGCGAATCCTCGCCCTTTTCCAGGCCCATGGCGGCCAGCCCCCGGTCGGCCCGGAAATAGACCACGGCCTCCTCGGCCTTGGCGTTTATGGCGTCGATGGCGGCGGCCAGCTTGGGGTCGCTGACGGCGATGGCCTTGCCGCGCCGGTTCATGAGAAAGGCTCGCATCCCGGGGATGGCGGCCAGATCGGCCAGCACCCGGCCGGAGAGCTGGCTGATGGTGACGTCGCGCGAGGACACGGCCAGCAAGGTTTCGCCGTCGTAGACCGGGCAGGACACCGTGACCATCATGCCGTCGCCGGCCAGATCGAGGTAGGGCGACTGCCAGCCGCAGGCCTTGGCCGTGAAATCGGCCGCAGTGTAAAAGTCCTTATCCGTGGGCTTGTAATTGTTGACGGCCTCGACCAGGGGCAGGTTGGGGTAGATGGCGAACCCCTGGTCCGGGGTGGTCAGATAGACCCAGGAGTAGGGCAGCGCGCCGTAGGCGGCGGCCATGGCCGGAGCCAGGCCGGACAGGGCCGCCAGCTCCCGGAAGAGGTTGTCGGTGAAGTTTTCGCCGTCGTAGAAATAGAGGGACTGGCAGGAGGCCTTGGCGGCCGGGTCCGGGCCGCAGGGGCCTTGGAGATCGCGGAAGGCCACGGCGCCGTCCTTGACGGCGTAGCTTTGCAGCAACCGGCCCCGGTCCTCGGGGACCATGGCAGGCGTTGCCCGGTAGAGGTCCTTGTAGGCCGCGCCAAGGCTTTTGGCGCTTTGTTCCACGGCCAAAAGCGCGTCGTCGAGGCGGCCGGCGGCGCTGGCGGCCAGGGCCAGGGCGAGCTTCGGCGGCGCGGCCTGGGCGGCTGGAGCGACGGTCGGAAACGACAGGCAGCAGGCGAGGATGATTCCGAAAGCGGCGGTCGCTATATGCATGGCGGCTGCCTCCTTGGCGGTCATTACATGATGAGATGCCAGAACACGGAAAAAAGCCCAAGGATCATGCCGACCACGGCCACGGTGAAGACCACGT
>JAEZEM010000232.1 GCA_023417745.1 Pseudomonadota bacterium | reverse complement strand
AGCTGCTCGGCCGCGCCCATCCACGACAGCACGGGCCGGTTTCTCGGCGCGCTCAATCTGGCCATCAGCACCGAGAACTTCCACCAGCACACCCTGGGGCTGGTGGAAGCCGCCGCCCACGCCATCGAGGAGCACTTGCGCCTGCGCGCGCTCATCGCCAGCCAGCGCGTCATCCTCGAACTCCTCGACGACGGCGTGGCCGTGCTCGGGGCCGACGGGACCATCGTCAGCTTAAACGGCCAGGCCTGTTCCATGCTGGGGCTGTCCCCGGACGTGGTCGGTCGCGACATCCGAAGCTTTGTGCGCGAAAGCGACGTGCTGCCCTCCATCCTGGCCGACCGGCAGACCTTCCACGACCGGGAGGTGACCTTCAAGCTTGTCCAGAGCGAACTGTCGTGCGCCCTTTCCTGCGCGCCTTTCGCCGACGGCGGGGTCATCCTGACCCTGCGCGAAACGCGGCGGATGCGCAAATACGCCGCCCGGGTGGCCGGGGCCAAGGCCGTCTACACCTTCGAACACCTCCTCGGCCAGTCCAAGGCCCTGAGCGAGGCGGTTCGTCTGGCCAGGGTGGCCGCCCAGGGCGACGCCACCACCCTGCTTCTTGGCGAATCCGGCACCGGCAAGGAACTCTTCGCCCAGGCCATCCACAACGCCGGAGCAAGGCGCAAGGGCCCCTTCGTGGTGGTCAACTGCGGCGCGCTGCCGCGAAATCTCGTGCAAAGCGAGCTCTTCGGCTACGTGGCCGGAGCCTTTTCCGGGGCGCTTAAGGAGGGCAGCCCGGGCAAGTTCGAGCTGGCTGACGGGGGGACGCTTTTTCTGGACGAGATCGGCGAGATGCCGCTGGAGGCCCAGGTGAGTCTGCTGCGGCTGTTGCAGGAAAACGAGGTGACGCGCCTGGGCGGCAAGGAAGCCCGGCGCGTGGACGTGCGCATCATCGCGGCCACCAACAAGGATCTGGCCTCGGCCGTGCGCAACAACGCCTTTCGCGGCGACCTCTATTACCGCTTAAACGTCCTGTCCATCGCCATCCCGCCCTTGCGGCAGCGCGAAGGCGACGTGCCGCTGCTTGCCCGGCTGTTCCTGGACAAGTTCACCGCCTCCCTGGGCAAGCCGGACCTGGAGATCTCCCGCGAGGCCCTGGCCGCCCTGGCCGCCCACCACTGGCCCGGCAACGTGCGCGAGCTGGAAAACTGCATCGAACGCCTGGTCAACGTGGCTTGCTCCAGCCGCATCGACATCGCCGATCTGCCCCAGGACGTCATGACCGACATGTTGCGCGGCCGGCCGGCCGCCCCGGGCGAGGCCGGCATGTCGCTCAAGCGCATCCAGCGGGCGCTTATCCTCGAAACCCTGCGCGAAACCGGCGGCAACTTCCGGCGCGCCTCGAACCTCCTCAACATCTCGCGCACGACGCTCTATGCCAAGCTCAAGCAGTACGGCATCGCCGCGGACACGTTTCGGGACTGATGTCGCACCCGCGAAAAGCGTAAAGGGCGTTTCGTTGGCCATGAACGAGAACCATGAATTTGTCTTCAAACGGACTCTCGTAGCATCAAGGGACGCGCGACTGACCGCCGGCCGCAAACCGGACATGTCAGGTTGACATGTCCAATTTTCGAACAACTCCTGCTTCCACCTTCTCTTTCCAGACCTTGCCAACAAGCTGAATACACAGATTATTTAATATTCTCAGTCACGCTTCCCTGGCTGGTCCGCCTCTTGCTCTAGCTGTCCCACGGCCCGTTTCTACGCCAAGCAACGACGACGCCAAGCCGCCGATGAAGACTTGTTGTCGGCAGTATCCTTGACTGCGATGTCTCTGAAACCGGGGTCGATCAACGTCGTCTTGCCAATACGGCAGGCGACGCCCAGGCAACGTGTTTGACGTTCCAGTCGCGTGAAGAAGTCCGTCGTTACCAGAAACATCGTTTGCAGGAAGACAACGGGCAAGCGCCAACCATCAAACCGTCTCGGAGGACGCCATGGCAGTTCAGGAACAGGTGTACGGTTTCTTCATTCCCAGCGTGACGCTTATCGGCATCGGCGCGTCCAAGCTCATCCCGGAAAAGATCAAGGCCCTGGGCGGCAGCAAACCGCTGGTCGTCACGGACAAGGGCGTTGTCGCAGCCGGCATCCTCAAACAGGTGGCCGAACTCCTCGACGCCGCCGCCATGCCCTACGTGGTCTACGACAAGACCGTGCCCAACCCCACGGACCTCAACGTGGCCGAAGGGACCGAACTCTACAAAAGCTCAGGCTGCGACAGCCTCATCACCCTGGGCGGCGGCTCCTCCCACGACTGCGGCAAGGGCATCGGCCTGCTTATTTCCAACGGCGGCAAGATCCATGACTACGAGGGCATCGACAAGGCCACCAAGCCGCTCATGCCCTACCTGGCCGTCAACACCACCGCCGGCACGGCCTCGGAGATGACCCGGTTCGCGGTCATCACCGACACCTCGCGCCACGTCAAAATGGCCATCGCCGACTGGCGCGTCACCCCGGGCATCGCCATCGACGATCCGGTGCTCATGGTCGGCATGCCCCCGGCGCTGACCGCCGCCACCGGCATGGACGCGCTCACCCACGCCGTGGAAGCCTTCGTCTCCACCATCGCCAACCCCATGACCG
>JAEZEM010000143.1 GCA_023417745.1 Pseudomonadota bacterium | reverse complement strand
GGAAGAGGTCGTGGAAATAGTCGCGGTGCGGCATTTCCAGGGCCTCGATCTTTTCGTCCAGGCGCTTGCCGGCGACAAGGTCGAGGATGCGCACGGGATTGCCGGCCGCGTCGTAGATGGTTTCGCCCTGCATGAACCGGGGGTCGCCGCGCACGAGGTCGAGAATGCGGGTCTCCTTGCGCGGGCTTCTGGTGCAGGTGACCACCATGGAGCCGATGGTCATGGGAAAGCTCTCGTGGAAGACGAGCTTGAGGATGTTGCGTCCGCCGGTTTCCAGGCAACGGCAGCGTTTGACCCAGTATTTCGGGTCTTCCATGCCGAAACGGCGTTCGGCCTCGTCGCGCAGAACCAGGAAGTGACGGTCGCCAAGGACCATGACGTCGCCGTAGCCGATGCGCATGAACTCGGTGGTGTCGTCGTAGAGTTCCCCGACGTGGCGGGCCGGAAAATCCGGGGCCAGACGGGCGAGCAGTTCTCGGGCGGATGGGGCCAAGGACGCCTCCATGGAGGTTGGACGTTTCCCACTCTTGTGCCCGATTTCGGGTTGTTGGGCAACGGAGGCGCCGGTATTTGAACCGCTTGTCTGGGGTCTGGCGAGGAGCTAGGATCAAGCCCCGCCCGATACGTCCATGCCCGGTCTCAGCCAGGCAGGACGACGGCGGGCAGGGGAGGGCCTTATGATGGACAAGCGCGTGGCTATCGTCACCGGCGCGTCCCGGGGCATCGGCGCGGCCGTGGCCCGACGTCTGGCGGCGGACGGGCTGGCCGTGGTGGTCAATTACGTAGCCGGGAAAGCGCGGGCGGAGGCCGTGGTGCGCGACATCGTGGCCGAGGGCGGCCATGGGGTCGCCATCGGGGCCGACGTGTCCGATCCGGCCGACGCGGCGGCGCTTTTCGAGGCGGCGCAGGCCGTTTTCGGCGGCGTGGACATCGTCGTCAACAACGCCGGGGTGATGCAGCCGGGATTGGTCTCCCTGGCCGACACCAGCGACGAGCTGTACGAGCGCTTGGTGTCCATCAACCTTGGCGGCACGTTCAACATGCTGCGCCTGGCCGCGACCCGGCTGCGCGACAATGGGCGCATCGTCAATTTCTCTTCCAGCGTGGTCGGGCTGCGGCCGGCCGGCTACGCCGTGTACGCCGCGACCAAGGCGGCGGTGGAAACCATGACCGCCATTTTCGCCAAGGAAATGGGGCCGCGCGGCATTAGCGTCACGGCCGTGGCCCCGGGACCGGTGGGCACGGAGCTTTTCTTGACGGGCAAGACGCCGGAGATGGTGGAGCGCATCGCGGCGGCCACGCCCCTGGGGCGGCTGGGCACGCCCGAGGATGTGGCCGGGGTGGTGTCTTTTCTGGTGGGAGAGAGCGGCGGCTGGATCAACGGCGCGGTCATCCGGGCCAACGGCGGCATGGTGTAGCGGGACGCTCCAGCCGGTTTTCCTGGGCAGGTGGTCTAGGCCGCCGAGGTTGCCGGACTCCACCAGATTTGCAAGACGCCGCTGGGGCCTGCTCGCGACGCAATACCGGCCGGATGTCTACCAGGACAATGTGTTTCAACAAAAAGCGGATCGGTGCGGACAACCCGCGCCGATCCGCTGCATTTTTTCTGGTTCGCGCGCCGCTCAGGCGGCGTTGTGGGCCGTGCCCTGAGCAGCCGCCTGTTGCGTGAGGCCGGCCAATCCCGTGAGATCTTCGTCGGAAAAGACCCGAGCCGTGTCGAGAAGCATGATGAAACGGCCGTTGTGGCGCGCTATGCCCTGGATGCAGGCCCTTTCGGCGTCGGCTCCCATGGCCGGCGGCGGCGCAATAGTTTGGGCGTCGAGTTCCAGCACTTCCTTGACCGCTTCGGTCAGCGCGCCCACCAGCCGGACGCCGCCGTCGGGGGCGGGCTGCTCCACGATGACGATACGCGTATTAAGGGTTTGGTTGACCGGCCCGAAGCCGAGCTTGAGGCCGAGGTCAAGGACCGGCACGGCCTGGCCCCGCACGTCGACCACGCCGCGCATGTGGTCGGGCATTCGCGGCAGCCTGGTGATGTCTGTGTAGTCGAGAATTTCTCGCACAGCGTGGATGCTGATGCCGAACACGCCTGTTTCACCCAGGATCAGCGTCAGAAATCGCTGGACGCCGGAGGTTGATGTCTGGTTCATGGCAGCCTTGCTGGTCTAAAACTGTTCGAACTGTTCGTCGCCCAGATCGACTTTGCCGGCTGCCGGCAACGGCATGGCCTTGCGCTGTGGTGCTGCCTTGCGCTGGCCGACCTTGCCGCCCGTGGGCGTCCGCTGGGCGGTCCGGGCCGCGCCCTGGCCGGCCACCTGGAAGAAACCGACGGTGCTGACGAGCTGGGCGGCCTGGGAGGAAAGCTCTTCGGCCGTGGAGGCCAGTTCCTCGGAAGCCGAGGCGTTTTGCTGCACGACCTGATCGAGTTGTTGCAGGCCCTTGTTGACCTGTTCCACGCCGGAGCTTTGCTCCTGGGAGGCGGCGGCGATCTCCTGGACGAGATCGGAAGTTTTGAGGATGTCCGGGACGAGCATTTCCAGGAGCCGGCCGGCCCGTTCGGCCACGTCGAGGCTGGAGGCGGACAGGGTGTTGATCTCGGCGGCGGCGCCCTGGCTGCGCTCGGCGAGCTTGCGCACCTCGGCCGCGACAACGGCGAATCCCCGGCCGTGGTCGCCGGCCCGGGCGGCCTCGACGGCGGCGTTTAAGGCCAGCAAATCGGTCTGGCGGGCGATTTCCTCGATGATGGAAATTTTGGCCGCGATCTGGCGCATGGCGGACACGGTGGCGACCATGGCCGTGCCGGATTCCTTGGCGTCGGCGCTGGCTTTTTTGGCCAGGGTTTCGGTCTGGCGGGCGTTGTCGGCGTTGCGCATGATGGAGCTGTTGATTTCTTCCATGGAGGAGGAGCTTTCCTCCACGGCGGCGGCCTGCTCGGACGCGCCCTGGGACAGCGACTCGGAAGAAGCGCTCAGTTCCTCGGCCCCGGAAGCCATGTTTTCCGCGCCGCTTTTGACTTCCTCGACGATTTCGGTGAGTCGTTCGATCATGGCGGCCAGGGAGCGCATGAGGACGTCCTCGGCGCAGCGCGGCTCCACCTTGATGCGCAGGTTGCCTTCGGCCATCGTCTCGGCGATTTGAGTGACGCGCGTTTCGGCCTCAGCCACATCGCGCATGGCTTGGCAAACCTGGCCGACCTCATCGGCCCGCTTCACTTCGAGCTTATGGCCGAGATCGCCTCGGGCCAACGCCTTGGCGAAATCCATGCAGGCTATAAGCGGCTTGGCGATGATGCGGGAGATGCCGACGCCGAGCAGCAGGCCGACGGCGACGCTCACGCCGATGATGGTAAAGAGCACCGTTCGGCTCGTGTTGTATATTGCGGTGGATTCGTCGTAGTATTGTTTTGCATTGTCTTCTTTGATACGGACAAGTTCGGTCATGATATCGTCAACGACATTGACCTTCTCGCGTCCAATACCCAAAGCAAGCTCAACGGATGTCCTGTTCGACTGCAGTTCTTCTTTGTTGCAGGCCTCAATTATTTGATTCCACACGGGTTGCAGTGCATTCCAGGCAGCATCGAGTTTGGCGATTTTCTCCTTGCCTTCCTTGGAGAAGAATAAATTCCTGGCAACATTCATCTGATCCTGGTATTCATTTTTGTATTTTTCTAAGTTTTTTGCGTTTTTAGCACGATCTTCGAGCGAAGTCGTCATAATCATATTTCGTATGGCCCGGTCAGCGTAAAGAAGGTTTATATTGGCTTCTTTGACGGCGGAAATCCCAAGAAGCTCTCTTTCGTACATCGTGTCATTCATATTATTTATGGTGCCCATGCTATGCAATCCAAGGTACCCGACTATACCTGTGATGAACGCCATGAGTATAAATGATAGAATAAGTTTCTTGCCAACCCGCAGATCATAAAACCACTGCATGCTTCTCGCTCCATCGTAGCCAAAATACACGATAGGACATTGATCAAGCCTGATTCACCCGGCTGATCTGCCAAAGCCACATTCCCAACCCTGATGGTCGCGCCAGCAGGCAAGCTCCTCGCTTGTCTGAGCCAGGCCATGAGTCGCCGACAGACCTCCCTCCTTGGTCTGCGGCATCATGAACAGGGCTTCGCTCGGGGACAAGATCGTCGTTCTAGGACCGTTAAGACGGTCCTTGTCGACGTTTTCACCTTCGCGCGTTCGGCGCGAATGGCAGCGTAAAATCAACATGACTTTTTTGCAATAATATTGTTGCTGTTCCCATGGATTGTCAAAATGAGGTGATATAATAGGATATTATTTATTATAAGTAAATAATTTAAAAGCTGTTTAATTTGTGATTTTTGGCGTTTCCGAACAAATACAGCCCCAACATTCTGGCTGGCGAGGTCGACGATGCAAAAGAAAAATCTGGGAGAGTCTGGCGGTAAAGACATGATGAGAGATATTGGCCGAGCCAGGCAATTCTCAGACTCGCGCAAGTCGCGCTTGGTACATTCCTGTTTCACCGTGAAATGCCGCAAGGCTCTGCGCACGGAACCATTCTGTGAAGAAAAGAAAAAGGCCTTGCGACAATATGCCGCAAGGCCTTGATTTTCTTGGTGGAGGCGATGGGACTTGAACCCACTACCTATGCGTTGCGAACGCATCGCTCTCCCAGATGAGCTACGCCCCCGTTGGGAAGAAGGTTATTAAGCGCAATCGCCGGCCCGGTCAAGAAATCCTTTGCGTTTTCGTGGCGGCGGGCAAATGTCGCCGGCCGGCGGTTGACCTCGGCCAGTCCTGATGCCACTATGCCAATTGAAAGATACCCGAAACCATTATGTCTTTTTTGGCGATTTCGCCTCTGGAGATCCGACCATGAAGATCCATCGCGCCCTGCGCATGGAGCGCTGCATCGGCTGCCATTCCTGCTCCCTGGCCTGCGCCCGTCTCGTTTACAAGGCCGTGTCCTGGCAGACCGCCGGCATCCGCATCCGTTCCACCGGCGGCGTGTCCAGCGGCTTCCAGGCCATCCTGTGCCTGGCCTGCGATCCGGCCCCGTGCGCGGTCGCCTGCCCAACCGGAGCCATGAGCCAGCGCAAGTCCGGCGGCGGGGTGACGCTCAAAAAATCCCTGTGCATCCAGTGCGGCCAGTGCGCCAGCGCCTGTCCGGTGGAGGCCATCAGTCTGGACGCGGCCGGCAATCCCGCCGTGTGCCTGCACTGCGGCCAGTGCACCGCTTATTGCCCCCACGACTGCCTGGAGCTGGTCGAGGCCGACACGCCCGCCGCCCCCTGCCTGGAGAGCTGCCATGTCGAATGAGGCAAACGATCTGTTCCGCGTCCTGGTGTATGACCTCGAACGCGGTCGCGGCGAATTGGCCATCCTGCCCGGCCGGCGGGACTACCTCGGCGGCTCGGGGCTGGCGGCGCTGCTCTACGAAAAATACGGTCTGCCCGCGGCCCCGGCCTTCGATCCTCGCCAGCCGCTGATTTTCGCCATCGGTCCGGCCACCGGCTATTTTCCGCTCATGAGCAAGACTGTGTGCGGCTTCAAGTCGCCGTACAACGAAAACTACGCCGAATCCCATGCCGGCGGCCGCTCGGCCCTGGCCCTGCGCTTCGCCGGCTACGACGCCCTGGTGGTGGTGGGCAAGGCCCCGAGGCTCTCCACCTTGGTCGTCGGCTCGCGGCGCATCGAACGCCTTGACGTCCATTATCTGGCCGGGGCCGACGTCTTCACCACAGGCAAGCTCCTGCGAAAGATCGCCGAAGGGGCCTCGGGCCACCGCAGCATCCTGCGCATCGGCCCGGCCGGGGAAAACGGCTCGGGCTATGCCTGCATCAACGTCGACACCTACCGTCACTTCGGCCGTCTCGGGGCCGGGGCGGTCATGGGCGCGAAAAATCTCAAAGGCATCGTCCTGCAGGGCGACGGCGACCTGCCGCTGCCGGCCGACAAGGGCTATGCCAAGCTTTTCAAGGACATCCACGAAAAGGTCACGTCTTCGGGGATGATGGAGAAATACCACAACCTTGGCACCCCGGCCAATGTGCTGCCCCTAAATGAGCTCAAATCCTTGCCCTGGCGCAATCTGGCCGCCACCAGCGACGCCGAGGCGGACAAGGTCTCTGGCGAGGCCTTTGCTGAAAAGCTTCTCATGCACAACGCCGCCTGCGCCGGCTGCCCGGTGGGCTGCATCCACGTCGGCATGGTGCGCGAGATGTTCTCCACTTCCCACCGTTTCGCCATCCATCAGGTGGCCTACGACCACGAGCCCAACTTCGCGGCCGGCCCCATGCTTGGCGTCGTCGATCCGGTGGAGGTGCTGGCGATAAACGACATGGCCGACCGCCAGGGCCTGGACATCATTTCGGCCGGCGTGGCCCTGGCCTGGGCCGTGGAGGCCACACAAAAGGGCGTCATTTCCGAAAAGGACACCGAAGTGAAGCTGACCTTCGGCGACGCGGCCGCCCTCAAACGCGCCATGTGGCTCATCGGTCACAAGGCCAACGACTTCTATGCGCTGCTTGGCCAGGGAGCCATGGCCGCCGCCGCCCATTACGGCGGGGCCGACTACGCCTGCGTGCTGGGCCAGGAAATGGCCGGCTACGCCACGGGCGAGACCTATTTCGCCTCCCAGACCGTCGCCTTCCGCCATTCCCACCTCGATACCGGGGCCTACTCCTACGACCAGAAGCACAAGGAGCAGGACGTGGCCAAGGTGGTGGATTTCCTGGTTACGGACGAACGCGAGCGGGTGCTTCTCACCTGCCTCGTGGCCTGCCTGTTTGCCCGGGAGGTCTACAAGCCCGAAGTCATCGCCTCGGTGCTCGGCTGCCTGGGCCATGAAGAGCTGGCCGGGTCTTTCGATGCGGCCGCCGAGAACGCCCGGCGCGCCCGTTGGCGGCTGAAGATCGCCTCGGGCTATGATCCCAGGGCCACGCGCATCCCCAAGCGCTTCACCGAGGTGACCACCTGGAAGGGCCCGGTGGACGCGGTCTACATGGAAGCCCTGCGGGCCGCCTACGCCGAGGCCGTGGCCGGACTTGGCGCGCCGCTCGCCGCTGCCGAGGCTCAGCCGGCCTCCCGGACGCCGGCTCCATAAACAATGCCGTTCCCGCCGTGCAATCGACGCGGCGACATGCTATTCGATACGGCATCGGCCCGGAACCGGGGCTGATGCCGTATTTTATTCTTTTTTCCGCAACAACGGCGTGTTATGGCAGAAACGTCGTCCGGCCGCGCCCGCCCCGGCCAAGGCTTTGATCCCAAGCCCGCGACGGTTAAAGGAGACCCGACTATGGCCCAACTCACCGAGCATCCGGCCCACAGCGCCCTTGTTGCCCACCATGAGCGCGTGAGGGACCTGCACATGCGCGACCTGTTCGCCGCCGACCCCGGCCGGTTCGACAACTATTCCCTGCGCCTGGGCGACATCCTGTTCGATTATTCCAAAAACCGGGTCACGGACGAGACCCTTGGGCTGCTGTTTGATCTGGCCCGGCAGGCCGGGGTCGAAGCCCGGCGCGAGGCCATGTTTGCCGGCAAAAAAATCAACCGCACCGAGAACCGGGCCGTGCTCCACGTGGCCCTGCGCAACCGAGCCAACCGGCCCATTGCGGTGGACGGACACGACGTCATGCCGGACGTCAACAAGGTGCTCAACCAGATGCGCATTTTCTGCGGCCGCGTCCATTCCGGCCAGTGGAAGGGGTATAACGGCAAGGCCATCACCGACGTGGTCAACATCGGCATCGGCGGCTCGGACCTGGGACCGCAGATGGCGAGCCTGGCCCTGGCCCATTATGCCGTTCCCGGCATCACGTCGCATTTCGTTTCCAACGTGGACGGCGCGCACATGGTGGACACGCTAAAGCGCGTCTCCCCGGAGTCGACGCTGTTCATCATCGCCTCCAAGACCTTCACCACCCTGGAAACCATGGCCAACGCCCACGACGCCCGGGACTGGTTTCTCGCCCAGACCGGCGACGAGGCGGCCGTGGCCAAGCATTTCGTGGCCCTGTCCACCAACGCCGAAGCCGTGGCCGCCTTCGGCATCGACACGGCCAACATGTTCGCCTTCTGGGATTGGGTCGGCGGGCGTTATTCCCTGTGGTCGGCCATTGGGCTGTCCATCGCCCTGGCCGTGGGCTTCGACAACTTTGAGGCTATGCTCGAAGGCGCGTTTCTGGCCGACGAGCATTTCCGGTCCGCGCCGCTTGAGCGCAACATTCCGGTGGTCATGGGATTGCTCGGCATCTGGTACAACAACTACTTTGGGGCGCAGACCCAGGCCATTTTGCCCTATGATCAACACCTGACCCGGTTCGCCGCCTATTTCCAGCAAGGCGACATGGAGAGCAACGGCAAGTCCGTGACCAACGACGGCCGGTTCGTGGACTACACCACCGGCCCCATCATCTGGGGCGAGCCCGGCACCAACGGCCAGCACGCCTTTTACCAACTGATCCACCAGGGCCGAAAGCTCATCCCCTGCGATTTCCTGGCCGCCGCCGTCACCCGCACGCCTCTGGGCCGGCATCAGGACATGCTCTTGTCCAATTTCTTCGCCCAGACCGAAGCCCTCATGAAGGGCAAAACCGTGGACGAAGCCCGGGCGGAGCTTGCCAACAAGGGATTGGCCGAGACGCAACTGGAGCTTTTATCCAAAGCCAAGTCCTTTACCGGCAACCGGCCGACCAATTCGTTTTTGTACCGCGTCCTCGACCCCAAGACCCTGGGCACGCTGATCGCGCTCTACGAGCACAAGATCTTTGTCCAGGGAACCATCTGGGACATCAATTCCTACGACCAGATGGGCGTCGAACTCGGCAAGGTACTGGCCGGGACCATCCTCAAGGAGCTGGAGAACGACGCGCCGGTAACGTCCCATGACTGTTCCACCAATGGTCTGGTCAATTACTACAAGGAATTGCGGCTGGGCGATTAGGGAGGCCTCCGGCGGCCAGGGCTTTGCCCTGGACCCACCGGGGGGATGATCCCCCCGGACCCCTGCACCGGGAAAGGGGGGAAGGGTTTGGATCAAGGTTTTGACCTGTCACGACAGGTGGTTGCCATTGACGGGAGCCACCGACGAAACGCCAAGGGGCCGCCCGGGAATACGTCCCGGGCGGCCCCTTGGCGTTTGAATCTGCCTGGCGCTACTGGGCCAGACCCAACAGCCGATCGGCCATGAGCGACGGGGCCAGGTCCCGCTTGAGGTTGGCGCTCAGCGTCAGCTCCCCGCGCACGTCCATGGGCTGGCTGGCTCCGGCGGCGGCGAAAGCCGCCTCGAAGGCTCGGCGCAGGGCCGTAAACGACGCTTCCACTTCCGGGTAGGCGTTGTCCTGCCGCCAGGGCAGGCGCAGCGATTGCCGCAGCGTACCGGCGGCGTGGTTGGGCGTGGCCAGCTGGTAAAACCCGGCCGGCGCGGCCCCGGCCCCGGCCCGTTCGTGCTGGCCCGGATAGCAGTGGGCCTGCCAGGAGGCCGGCGGCTCGGGAATGGTCGAATCGACGCGCACGTAGGGCAGGGCCAGGGCCTTTTCCTGGCCTTCCAGGATGACCTCGTAGACCAGCTCGGGGCGCAGGTTGCCTCTTTTCTTGTGGATCTGCCAGGTGATGCGCATAGGGAAACTCTCCTAGTCCAGTTGGACGACGTCGCCGTACGGCGGCCGGTCCTTGACGGTTTTGGGCACGATCCACAGCACCGGATAGGCCGGCTCCTCGGGAAACCGGTCGCACTGGAGATCGGTGAAATAGAGCAGGCAGGCTGGTCGCACCCCGTCGGCCTCGACCTTGGCGAAGGCCGGGCGGTAGTCCGTGCCGCCCCCACCCGGCGGGGAGAGGTGCAAGGGCGGATCGGCCCGGGTGTAGACGTGGGCTTCGCTAACGGCCGCGTCGCAGGCATAGACATGCAGCCTGGCCTCGCAGGCGTCGAGGATGGCGCCAAGTTCGGCGCAAAAGGCAGCCAGCAGGCCCTCGTCCACCGAGCCGGAGGTGTCCAGGACCAGGGCCACGTCGCCCAAGGTCATGGAGCGCGGCGAGGGGAGATACAGGCCCAGGTGGATATGGCGGCGGTTTGGCGGCGACCAGGAATAGTCGCTGACCGCCCGGGCCAGGATGAAGCGGCGCAAAAGCGCCGCCCAGTCGAGCCTGGGCGCGGCCAGTTCGGCCAGCAGCCGGTCGAGGCCGGCCGGCATGTTGCCCATGGCGCTGGCCGCCCGGCGGGATTGGTTGACGTCCTGGCGCAGCTTGTCGGTCAGCTCGCGGTTCTCGGACTCCCGACGCTGGCCGTCCAGGTCCGGGTGGTCGCGCACCTCACCGATGCTGCGGCTTGGCGTTTGGCCAAGCGCCCCCGCGCCGTCCTTGTCGCCTGAGGCGCTTTGCGGCTGTTTGTCCTGCCCGGGAAGCGCGGAGCCGGCCGGGGCGGGTTCGGCTTGCCCGGCCTTGGCGGCCAGAGGCGTGTCGCCGTCGCCGCCGCCCGGGGCGGTGTCGGCCGGCAGAGCCGAAGTCTTGGCCGCATCCGTGCCGCCGCCGCCGTGGCGCTGGTCGATTTCTCCGGCCAGCACGGCATAGATGGCCTCGGCCGGCTTGCCGGCGTGGGCGGCCTCGAAGGGATGGCCCGGAGGCAAGGTGAAGCCCGCTTCCACGAGCAGCGCGGCCACGGCCAGGTCGCAGGCCCGGTTCCACAGCGCCTTGTCGCGGTCCTTGCGGCGCAGATGGTGTTCGCAGGCCAGATGGAGGATTTCGTGGGCGATAAGCGCCGTGATCTCTTCTTCGGCGCGCTCGGCCAGAGAGAGGGGATTGTAGCCGAGCGTCACGCCGTCGGTCCAGACGTCGCGGCAGGAGACGTCGGCCAGGGGAGTCAGGCGCAGGGCCATGGCCCCGAAAAAGGGGTGGCCCAGCACCAGCTCCATGCGTGCCCGCACGAGCTTTCGAGCCACGGCGTCGGGCGCGGTCACACGAACACCTCGGCGTTGTCCCTGGCCCAGGCGGCAAAGGACGGCGTTTGGGCCGTGCGGTTGTCGCGGCGCACGGCGTCGCGCATAAGCAGCACGCCGAATTCCACCGGCAGGCGAGCGGCGTAGCGGGCCAGCGCCGGCATGACGTCCGGGCAGGCCAGCCGTCCCAGGGCCTCGCAGATGGCGTAGGCGGCGGCCGGCTCCACCGGGGCCGGCGCGGCGTCGGGATCGGCCAGCACGGCGTCGGTGTCGGGCAGTTCGCGCCAGGTGCGCAGGAAGCCGGAAAATTCTAAGGCCGCGCCGTCGCCCACGGCCCCGCGCAGCAGTTCCAGCTCCACGTGCGGGTCAGGCCGGCCCTGCACCATGGCGGACACGAACGCCCACGACCGGGGCGTGGGAAAGGATCGGGCAGCCCGGGTCGGGTCGAAATCATGGAGCAGGGCCGGCCGGAAGCGCAAAAAGGCCGTGACTTCGGGCGCGATGCCCGACTGCTCGGCCCAGGCCGTCCAATCCTCCAGGTGCGGTTCGATTTCCAGATGCACGAAGCGGTTGGCCAGGGCAGTCGGCATCCGGTGGGTGACGGCCCGGTCCTGGTCGCGGTTGCCGGCGGCGATGACGGTCCAGCCGTCGGGCAGGCGATATTCGCCAAGAGCCCGGTCGAGGATGAGCTGGTAGCAGGCGGCCTGAACGAGCGGCGGGGCAGCGTTTAATTCGTCAAGAAAAAGGACGCCCTGGCCGCTGGTCGGCAAAAAGGCCGGAGCGCGCCAGTGGGTGCGGCCGTCGGCGTCGATTTGGGGCAAGCCGCGCAAGTCCACGGGATCGAGGAGCACGGCCCGGATGTCGATGAGGGCCAAGCCCAGGGCCTCGGCGGTCTGGGCCACGATCTGGCTTTTGCCGACCCCTGGCGGTCCCCAGAGAAACACGGGCTGGCGGATAGGAAGCAGCGTGGACAGGGCGCGGGCGACGTGAGACGGGATCAACGGCAACCTCCAATGGTTATATCCCGGGGCGACGCCGTCATCGGAGCAGGAGCGCGGAAGACGGCTTGGCGCGGACTTCCAGGCCGCCTGACGCGCCGGGCATGGCCACCGTCCGGCGTTGCCTCGGGATGGAATGCTGATAATGAAATTGAGAATTGATGTCAATTATGAAAAAGAGAGCGAAGAGTCGGCGGCCGAGTCAGGGCGCGATTCATGTCGCTGTGGCAGCAGGCAGGCAAAGGCCATGAGCTGGGTCAGACCGGCACGTCGGGCGGCAGGCAGCTCTCCTGGCAGACGGCCAGGTAATCATCCACGGCTTCCTCGAAGGCACGCTGGAGGGCTTGGGGGGTGACGGCGTGGAAGGTGACGATGTCGCGGATGCCGTCGATGCGGCCGTGGAGCGTGCCGTCTTCTTCCTCGGAGCAGAGGAGGCAATAGCCCTTGTAGACGGCGAAACAGGCGGCGTTTTCCATATGCACCTCAGGCCGTCGTGCCGGCCCGGACGAGGTATTCGCGCACGTCGGCGGCGCAACCCTTGTCTAGCACGTTTTCCGGGTGGGGACGGTGGAAGAAGCCCTTGACCCCGCCAAGGACAAACCGCACCCGCGAGCCGGCGGTTTTCTGGTGATGGTGGATTTCCCGGCCGCCCAAGGCCCGGATGAGCGCCGCCACGTCGTCCCAGAGGATGTCCGGTCGAGCGGGAACGCAGAAAAGCGCTTCCCAGGTCTTTTGCCGGGCGCTGTTGAGTTTGACGGCGGGTTTTCGAGACAACACGGTTGGGGACGGCATGGCCAAAGAGCAAATCAGAAGCAGCCGCCTGGCGTCAAGAGGCGGCGAGGGAAACGGCTTGCGGGAAAAAAGAGCCCCGGACGGCCTTGGAGGATGCGGGGAGGGGGCCGTCCGGGGCGAGGCGAGGACAGGAACTCTTGGCTAATCGCGGGTCCAGTAGAGCAGGTGGCCGGTCGCTTCCAGCGTAGCGTGCAGTTCCCGCTCACGGGTCTCAGGCAGGCCCTGGATGCGGATGGACACGTCGCGCCGGCCTGGGCCGCCCCGATCGTAGGACGACAGGATGCTCACGATGCGGGCTTCGAAGCGGCGCAGTTCGTCCAGGACAGGCTTGAGGCTCCCCTCGGCTACGCCCAGGCGCAGTCCGATCTGGATGCCGCCCTGGTCGATGCCGGTGATGGAGACGAACAGGCGAAAGATGTCGGTGTCGGTGATGATGCCGACCACCTTGTCCGCCTCGTCGACCACGGGCAGGCTGCCGAACTTGCGGTCGCGCATAATAAGCGCCGCCCGCTCCACGGTGTCGGTGCGGCGGATGCGCACCGGGTCCTTGGTCATGATGGCTTTGACCTTGAGCTCCGAGAGCAGGTAGGTCATCTCGTACATGTCCAGCGAAGTGGCCGAGGACGGCGAGGCCGCCTTGAGGTCGCGCTCGGACACGATGCCGACGAGCCTGCCGTCCTTGTCCACCACGGGCAGACGGCGGATTTTTTTGTCGCGCATGATCCGGCCGGCCTTGATCATGGAGACGTCTTCGGTCGCCGTGGCCACGTCGGTGGACATCCAATCGCCGACAAGCATTCAGGACTCCTTTTGTGTTTTGCGGGCGTCGCGTTAAATGCCGAGATAGGCCGATTTGACGTGGGGATTTTCCAGCAGTTCCTTGGCTGAGCCGGACATGGCCACCCGACCGTGCTCCAGGACGTAGCCTCGGTCGGACAGTCGCAGCGAGTGGTTGACGTCCTGTTCGACCAGGAGAACGGTGGTGCCGGAGTCGGCGATCTTGCGCAGAGTCTCGAAGATCGACTTGACCAGGATGGGGGCCAGCCCCAACGACGGCTCGTCGAGCATCAAAAGGCCCGGCATGGCCATGAGACCGCGGCCGATGGCCACCATCTGCTGTTCGCCGCCGGAAAGCGTCATGGCCAACTGGGTCTGGCGCTCCAGCAGACGCGGCAGCAGCTCGTAGACTTGGCGCAGGGTCTTGTCGCGGTCCTTGTAGGCTCGGGAGTTGTAGGCCCCGATGTCCAGGTTCTCGGCCACGGTCATGAGCGAAAAGAGCCGGCGGCCCTCAGGCACGTGGACGAGGCCGCGCTCGACAATGGTTTCGGGAGGCAGGGCCTCAATGGCCTCGCCCCTGAAGCGGATGATTCCCGAACTCGGCGGCACGAGGCCCGAAATGGCCTTGAGCAGAGTCGATTTGCCCGCGCCGTTGCCGCCGATGATGCTCACCACCTCGCCTTCGGCAACGGTCAGCGAGAGGTCGTTGATGATTTGCACGTCGCCGTAGGCGACGTTGATGTTTTCCACGCTAAGCAGCGTCATACTCGCCTCCCAGATAGGCCTTGATGACGTTTTCATCCTTGGTGACGGCCTCGGGCGAGCCTTCGGCGATCTTCTGGCCGAACTGGATGACCACCACCCGGTCGGAC
>JAEZEM010000081.1 GCA_023417745.1 Pseudomonadota bacterium | reverse complement strand
AGCCCGCCGGCGTCATCTGCGAGATCATGCGCGAAGACGGCAACATGGCCCGGATGCCGGACCTGATCGAGTTCGCCGACAAGCACAATCTCAAGATCGCCTCCGTGGCCGATCTCATCCGCTACCGGATGCGCTACGGCCATGTGGCCGTGACCAAGGTGGCCGACGCCACCCTGCCCACGGCCTTCGGCTCCTTTCGGGCCGTGGCCTTCGAGGCCAGCTCGGACAACAAGACCCATCTCGCCCTGGTCAAGGGCGACATCGTGCCCGGCGAACCGGTGTTGGTGCGCGTGCACAGCGAATGCCTGACCGGCGACGTGTTCGGGTCGCTGCGCTGCGACTGCGGCAACCAACTGCATCAGGCCATGCGGATGATCGAGGAGGAAGGCAAGGGCGTGATCCTCTACATGCGCCAGGAAGGCCGGGGCATCGGCCTTGGCAACAAGATCAAGGCCTACGCGCTGCAGGACCAGGGCCTGGACACCGTGGAGGCCAACCTGAAGCTCGGCTTCAAGGCCGACCTGCGCGAATACGGCACCGGCGCCCAGATCCTGGTCGAACTCGGGGTCAGCAAGATGCGCCTTATGACCAACAATCCCAAAAAGATCGTGGGACTGGAAGGCTACGGCCTGGAAGTGGTCGACCGGGTGGCCATCGAGACCTGCCCCTGTTCGGAAAACACCTGCTATCTGACCACCAAGCGCGACCGCATGGGGCATCTCCTGCATCTGCCGGACCCCGACTGCGGCCAGGCGAAGTAAACTCGGACATCAACGACGGCCCGGCCGTCAGGGAGAACAGCCATGCTGCACGTGAGCACCATTGAAGGCCAGCTTGACGCCAAGGGACTCAAATTCGCCCTGGTGGCCGGCCGCTTCAACGACTTCATCACCGAACGCCTGGTCGGCGGGGCCGTGGACTACCTCGTGCGCCACGGCGGCGACCGCGCCGACCTGACCATCGTGCGCGTGCCCGGGGCCTTCGAAATTCCCCTGGCCGCCAAGAAGCTGGCCGCCTCGGGCAAGTACGACGGCATCATTTGCCTGGGCGCGGTCATTCGCGGCGCCACCCCGCACTTCGACTTCGTGGCCAGCGAATGCGCCAAGGGCCTGGCCCATGTGATGCTCGACGCCAACGTGCCCGTGGGCTTTGGCGTGCTGACCGTGGACAACCTGGAGCAGGCCATTGAGCGCGCCGGCAGCAAGGCCGGCAACAAGGGCGTGGAAGCCGCCTCGGCCGTGCTGGAAATGGTCCGCGTTCTGGAACAGATCTAGCTTCGGCCCCTTTAGGAAATACACTGGTATTTCTGAGAAAATATTAGATTTAGCCTGTTGCCCACGAAACGCCAAAAAAGCTCTTCGTGAACGCGACACAAGCTGCGAGCCCGTCCCGCCCTCTCTTAGCGCGGCGACAACACTCTAGACTCCTTGCATGTCCCCCGGGCTTCCGGCCGGAATCCCGGGGGACGCATCGCCAGGCAACGACACCATGACCGAATCCGACGACAAAAAGCCCATTGTTTCCCGGCGCAAGGCCCGCAAACAGGCCTTTGAATGCCTCTATGGCCTCATCTTCGAGTCCGCCGCCGACGAGCGGTCGCTGTTGCGCCTGTTCAAGCGCTGCCCCCACGACGTGGCCGAGGGCGACGATCCCGCCGGCCAGGATTTCGCCTGGGAGCTGGTGCAGGGCGTGTGGCGCAACCAACGCGACATTGATGCGGCCATTGTGCGCTTCTCCAAGAACTGGAAAATCTCGCGCATCGCCAAGGTGGAGCTGACCATCCTGCGGCTGGCCGTGCATGAAATTTTAAGCCGCCCGGACATTCCGCTGCGGGTGTCGCTCAACGAAGCCATCGAACTGTCCAAGCGCTACGGCGACGAAAACTCGCGCAACTTTATAAACGGCATCCTCGACGCCCTGGCCAAGGCCGTTGACAGCGGCGAATTCGAGATTCAAAAGGATTTGTAGGCACATCCATCCGGTTTGGGGAGCACAGGCGATGAACATGGAAAAGGTCTTGGCCGATCTGGCCGCCCTGCCGCCGCAGGCCATGGAAGAGGCGGCCGATTTCATCGCGTTTTTGCGGGCGCGGCACGGCTCGGCCTCGTCCGACGCGCCGACCGAGGCCAAGGCCGCGCCGAACGAAGCGTTTTTCGGCCTGTGGCGCGACCGCCCCGAGTTGTCCGACGCCGCCGCCTGGGTGGGCAGGCTTCGACGCGACGAGTGGAGACGTTAGGCGTGCCCAGCGTCGTGCTGTTCGACACCGACGTGCTCATTGACTATGGGCGCGGCGATCCTCATGCCGCCGCCGTCCTTGACGCCGCGCACCGGGACGGAATTTCGGCCGTCAGCGTCATTGTCCACTGCGAACTCCTGGCCGGCTGCCGGGACAAACGGGAACAAGGCATCCTTGATGCCTTCATGGCCGGTTTTCGTTGCGTCCATATTGACGCGAACATTTCCGGCGGCGCGCTGGGCCTGTTGCGCCGCTACCGCTTAAGCCATGGCCTGCGCCTGCCCGATGCCCTCATCGCGGCCACGGCCATGGCCCACGATTGGCCGCTCGTGACCAAAAACCAGAAAGATTACCGTTTCATCGAAGGGCTTAAGCTGCCGCCCTACTGAGAACGCGACGCGCCGCCTTTGATGGCCGCGCGCCAAGACCACTTTTGCGCCAAGGAGCGTTTCCCCATGAGCAAATACGTGCCCGAGGACGTCGAACGGAAATGGCAACGCATTTGGGAAGAAGGCGGCCACTTCCACGTGGAAGCCGACCCCGCAAAGCCCAAGTACTACGTCCTGGAAATGTTCCCCTACCCCTCGGGGCGCATCCACATGGGGCATGTGCGCAACTACTCCATCGGCGA
>JAEZEM010000050.1 GCA_023417745.1 Pseudomonadota bacterium | reverse complement strand
ACCCAAAGCCCGTCGTGTCTGGTCTCGCCCGACGAGCACATGACCTCAAGCATGCAGAAGATCATCCGGCTCATGAGCAAGGACGCGACTCCCCCGAAAAAGGCCCTGGAGCTCAACCGCGACCATGCGCTCATCCGCAATCTGCTGGCCATCTACCGCCGTGACGCCGCCGATCCCTTCATCGGCAAGGCCGTCGAACAGCTCTACGACTCGGCCCTGCTGCTGGACGGCTACCTGTCCGACCCGCACCAGATGGTGGCCCGCATAAACGATCTCCTGGCCGACGCCAGCGCCCTACACGCCAAGTAGCAGGCGTCTTCCCTGACATGTCCACGGGCCGGGAAGCGATTCCCGGCCTTTTTTTCTTGTTGCATCGGACAGCCGAGGGCAACAGCGTGTTCCACCTTCCCGGAACAGGCCGCTGTTTCTCGTGCATCCGCCTTGCGGCAACGTCGTGAAGCAAGGTTTTGCTTCCCTGCCGCAGGCTTTTCCGTCTATGTTTAGTAGGCAATTCCTCTCGTTTCGGGAGTTGCAAGCAAACACGCATCGCGGACGCCGCGGGCGTGCCGCCTGGCCGTTGTCGTGGCGAGCCGGCGCGAACATCCGGGAGCCCTGCATGATACGAACCGTCACTCTTGGCGAATCCACCGTCACCCTTGGCGAACTGTTCGCCATCATGCCCGTGGCCATGGCCCTGGTAGACCGCCAAGGGCGCTATGTTGCCGTCAACGAGGCCCTGGCCGCCCAGCTCGGCCATTCGGTCAGCTGGCTCGAAGGCCGCCTTGTGGCCGATTTGAGCGCCGAAGCCGGACACAACATCCTGGACAACTTTCGTCGTTTCGACGCCGGCCAGCGTGTGGAAGACCACGAACTCCTCCTGGGCGCGCGTTGTCTGCTTGTCTCCGTCAAACCCTTTTACGGCCCCGACGGCCGGACCGAGGCCTTGTTGACAACCCTGACCGACATCACCGGCCACAAGCAAACCGAGCGCGAACTGGCCCAGGCCAACGCCCGGTTGGAAGCCATGGCCACCATGGACCACCTGACGCGCCTGGGCAACCGCCGCGTCTTTGACGAGGCCCTGGCCGCCGCCGTGTTGCAGGGGCGCGAGTCGTCCAAGCCGGCCGCCCTCATCCTGTTCGATGTGGACCACTTCAAACGCTACAATGACACCTACGGCCACATCGCCGGCGACGAATGCCTGCGCCGCATCGCCGAGGCAACCCGGCAGGTGGGCTGCCGCCAAGGCGTGGAGGCCTACCGCTACGGCGGCGAGGAATTCGCCGTGGTGCTGCCGGGCCTGTCCAGCCGCGACGCCGTCGCCCTGGCTCAGAACCTGTGCGACGCGGTCTGGGATCTGGACATCCCCCACGAAGCCAGCCCCTTTCGCCGGGTCACGGTGAGCCTGGGAGTCTCGGGCTACGACCGCTGGCCGGCCGAACGCCGCGACCTCGACGGCCGGCTCCTGCGCGCCGCCGACAAGGCCCTCTACCTGGCCAAGACCTCGGGGCGAAACACCGTGGCCGTGACCGCCGTGGAGTCCTGACGCCGCCGCCCCGCCACACGCCGGCCGCCCGGCTGGACGCGCCGTCCTCGAAACCGTACTGGACCGGCCATGGAAACGCTGACCGCCCTTTTTGCCCTGCTGGCCGGCCTCGACGTCGCCCTCATCCAGGTCGTGGCCGCCCACGGCGATCTCGTCTACGGGCTTATCTGGCTGACCATCTACGCCGAGACGGCCTTTGTGGTGACGGTGTTTCTGCCGGGAGGGACGCTGGTTTTCACGGCCGCCGCCCTGGCCGCCCGGGGGACGCTGGACGTCTGGCCGGTTGCCCTGGGCTGCTACGCCGCCGCGACCCTGGGCGACATGACCAACTTCGCCATCGGCCGGGCCTTGCGACGGGGAGCCGCCCGGGGAGCGGCAGAGGGAGCCGCCGGGACGCTTCGAAAGCGCCTGTTGCCGCCGGAACAGCTCGAAGCGGCGCGCCAAGCCTTTGCCCGACACGGCGCAGCCACGGTGCTGCTGTCGCGGTTCGTGCCGATCCTGCGGGCGGCCTTTCCCATGGCCGTGGCCATGGCCGGCATGGCCTGGGGGCCATTCCTCTGGCTCAATGCTCTGGGCAAAGTGGTCTGGGCAGCGGTGTTTGTCGGCGGCGGCTACGGGCTTGGCGGCATACCCTGGTTCGCCCGCCATTTCGGTGCGGTGGTGGTGGCGGCGGCGCTTTTTCCTCTGGCCCTGGCCGGGGCGCGCCATCTGGTCATGCGCTGGCTAGACCGGCCTTAGCGCCGCCCCGCGCTGCTGGCGTCGCCGGTTGCGGCTCTTGGCCGCGCGCCAGGACATTCTCCCGCCGCCCGCCGAAGTGTTGGCGATACTGTCCGGGCGACACGCCCAGGGAACGCATGAACGCCCGGCGCATCACCTCCGCCCCGCCAAAGCCGCAGACATCGGCGATCTCCCCCAGACTCGCCGCGCAGGCGCTTTCCAGGTGTTGCCGGGCGGCTTCCAGGCGCAGGCCCTCGACGTACCGGGCCGGCGTGACGCCGAATTCGCGGACAAAGGCGCGGGCGAAATTGCGCGGGCTCATGGCGGCCCGCGCGGCCAGGGTTTCGACAGACAGATCCTGCCCCAGATGCTCCGCTATCCAGGCCTGCAACTCGAAAAGCGGCTCGGCGGCCGAGGCCTGGAGGGAGAGCGAAACGCTAAACTGCGCCTGGCCGCCCGGTCGGCGTAAAAACAGGACCAGCCGTCTGGCGACATCCAGGGCCACCGCGCTGCCAAGGTCTTCCTCGACGAACCGCAAGGCGAGGTCCATTCCGGCCGTCACCCCGGCGGAAGTATAGATGGGGCCGTCTTGTATCCAGATCGGGTCGGCGTCCACCGTCACCCGGGGATAGCGCGAGGCGAGATCGTGTGCGTAGGCCCAGTGGGTGGTCGCCCGCCGCCCATCCAACAGCCCCGCGTCGGCCAGCAGGAACGCCCCCGTGCAAACCGACCCCAGGCGGCAGACCCGGGAGGCCATGTCGCGCAGCCAGTCGCCGACCGCCGGCTCGCAGGGCCGCATGGCCCCCCGGCCTCCGGCCACGAGCACGGTATCGACGCCCTCGGTCACGTCGGCATGGTGCTCATTGGCGAGAAAACGCATCCCCGCCATCCCGGACACCATCCGGTCCTCGCCCGAGCCGGCCACCAGGATCTCGTAGGTTCTGCCCTTGCCCCGCACCTTGTTCGCAGCCGAGAACACGTTCATCGGCCCGACCACGTCAAGCTCCAACACCGGAGAAGGGGCGAAGAGCACAATTCGCCGCAAGGCGGATTTTCCGTCGTTCGCCGTCATCGTACACCCCTGCTTTGCTTCCCAAACACGCGCCGTCCCGCTGGCCTATAAGCCACGCAGGATGCGTTGGCGATGCCCCTGCCGCGCCTTGGCAGGAATCGTGGGGTGTTTGTCATTTCGCCACGATCCGCCCGGGTGCTAAAAGCTATCTGTCTTGAACGCCGCGGGATCGCGGAGGATGCAAGGCCAAAGGACGACGGCAGCGGCCAGGCGGAACAACACCGCGCAAATTCCTTTTTGCCAACGCGAAGCCAAACGGCGGCCAGGTGGAAACGAGCAGCGACTGGATGTTTGGCCATGGACAAAACGGAACAACATTGCATACCCCTGCTTTCCTCCAAGGAAAGCGCCCAGGAGCAGCACATGGCGAATTGGAAATGCGAGCATTGCGGCCACGAGATCGACATGAACGCCTTTCCCGAGGACTGTCCCGACTGCGGCCGGCCACACGGGTTCTCGGCGCGGCGGGCCATCATCCAACGGGACAAGAAGACCTACGCCATCGCGCCCCACATCCCCGGGGGCATCATCACGGATTTCAACCTGCTCAAAAAACTCGCGGCCGTGGCGGAGAAGTACCAGGCCCAGGCCATCAAGATCACCTCGGCCGGGCGCTTGGCCCTGGTGGGATTCCAGGAGAGCGACATCGACGCCGCCTGGAAGGATCTCGGCCTCTCGCCGTCGGCCGGGAGCGGGCTTTGCGTCAGGTCCGTCAAACTCTGCCCGGGGACAAGCTTCTGCCGGCTGGGCCAGCAGGACGCCGTGGGGGTCGGCCTGCGGCTGGACGAAAAATACTATGGATACAATCTCCCGTACAAACTCAAGATCGGTGTTTCCGGCTGTCCCAACACCTGTGCCGAATCGTCGATCAAGGACGTGGGCCTGATCGGGATGCAAAGCGGATGGAGGGTCGTGGCGGGCGGGTACGTCACCGGTCTCAATCCCCGGTTCGCCGACGTAATCGCCGACAAGCTTGATGACGAACAGGCGCTGGCTCTGGTGGACAAGGTGATCGAATGGTTCCGGGCCGCCGGCAAACCCCAACGGCTGGGGCGAGTCATCAATGCCGTCGGCCTCGAAACCTTCAAATCGGACCTGAGCCTTGCCGCGTCCTGAGGCGTTTTGAAGTTCGAGTCGCGGGCAATGCCGCCAAACCCTCGCCGCCGTGAACTAGGACGTGAGGATGCGTGGCTATCCGGCGCTGCGACGGCGCGGCCGGGAGGGTTGGCCTCCCGGCCGCCCCAAAGGACGAGTCGCTTTAGCCGGGAGCCGCAGCCAAAACGATGACACCGGACAAAAGCCCAACGCCAGCCCCGGCATTAAAAAAGATACCCGTAGGTGCTCGCCAGCTTGTCGGTGCGGCCAAGGAGCGCCTCGGCCGTCTGGTCAACGCCCGAGGCGTCCACGATGCCGGCTTCGGAGGCCAGGAAGTACTTGAGCGCCCCTTCCCGGGAAGAGAACAGCCAAGAGACGCTGTAAATCGAACACAGATTGGGCCGGCCCGGGAACTCTTCCTTGGTCCTAAGCACCATGACCAGCTTCTTTTCGTCCTTGTTGGTGGGCGTCATGAGCGAGGAGCGGCCCAGCAGTTCCTTGATGCGATAGGCCAGGCGCGCCCCCACCGGGTCGGCGTCGTCGTGCTCCACGGTCACCGGCGTCTTTTTTACCGCCGCCTCGTCGCCCTTTTTGGCGGCCGGCTCCGGGGTCGGCGCGGCCTGGGCCGGAGCCGGTTTGGGCTTGGCCTCCTGACCGGAAGAAGGGCCGGGCGTTTGGGCCAGGGCCAAGGACGCAGACAGGATCAGCAGACAGAAAGCCGCAACAGCGGCGCGGCAACAAGCGGGCATGGCGCACTCCTTGGGCATGGCTTTGACGTTCTTGCCCATTCCATACAAAGCCGCGCCTGCCGAGGCAAGCCGCCCCGCCCCTTGCGGACGCCTTTCCGGCCTTTCTCCGGCAAGACGCCGCGTGGACCAAAAGCTCTGCCGGGAGCCCGGCAGCGGGATTTTTCCCAAGACGCCGCGCGCGCGTGGGCCAAAAATCGACGCTGAAACGGGTTTGACGCAGGGAAAGCGCCCGACCACGACCGTAAAACGACGCGAACGACGCCGCAACGCCCTCGCGCCGCATCTTCTTCGGCCAAACAAAAGTTGAAAATCAAAATAGTTATTATGACATAATTGCCAAAAACCCGCCTCGTCGGTATGGAAGTGGCCCGTTATCCGAAGATTCGTTGCCACAGAGCAGCCCGGAGGTTTCATGCGCCTTGCATCCTTGACGCTTTTGCTTCTTGCCGCCTTGTCTGTCGCCCTGCCGGCCCAGGCCGCCGAACCCATCCGCATCGGCGCGGTGGTCTCCGCCACCGGCCCGGCTTCTTTCCTTGGCGAACCCGAAAAAAACACCCTGCAGATGCAGGCCGACGCCCTAAACGCCGCCGGCGGGCTGCTCGGCCGGCCGGTGGAAGTCATTATCCTCGACGACGAGACCGACGTGAACAAGGGCGTGTTGGCCCTGGACCGGTTGCTCAAAAAGGAAAACGTCGTGGCCGTGGTCGGCCCCACGGTGTCCGGCAACTCCCTGGCCGTGGCCCCCAAGGTCGAGGCCGCCAAGGCGCCCATGGTGTCCATGGCCGCCGCCGAAAAAATCGTCAAGCCGGTCAACCCGTTCGTGTTCAAGACCGCCCAGTCCGACCGGCTGGCCGTGGCCCGCATCCTGGCCCACGCCAAGAAGCAGGGCTACAAGAAGCTGGCCGTGCTCACCGTGTCCGACGGCTACGGCCAGGCCGGCCGCGAGGTGCTCAAGGAAATGCTCCCGGCCGGCGGCTTCGAGCTGGTCGGCGACGAAGTTTACGGCCCCAAAGACACGGACATGACCGCCCAGCTGACCAAGCTCAAGGGGACCAGCCCCGACGCCGTCATCTGCTGGGGCACCAACCCCGGCCCGGCCGTGGTGGCCAAAAACCGCGTCCAGCTCGGCATCAAGACCCCGCTGTACATGAGCCACGGCGTGGCTTCCAAGAAGTTCATCGAGCTGGCCGGCGAAGCGGCCGAGGGCCTGCTGCTGCCGGCCGGCAAGCTCACCGTGGCCGGCCAGCTGCCCGACGGCGATCCCCAGAAAGCGCCGCTTGCCGCCTACGCCAAGGCCTACGAGGACCGCTTCAAGACTCCGGCCTCGGCCTTTGGCGGCTACGCCTACGACGGCCTCATGCTCGTGGCCGAGGCCATCAAAGCCGGCGGCGACGCCAGCCCGGCCGGCATCCGGAACGCCCTGGAAAAGATCAACGGCTTCCCCGGCATCACCGGCGTGTTCCGCTTCTCGCCCGAGGACCACAACGGCCTTGACGAAACCGCCTTTGTCATGGTCACCATCGCCGGCGGCGATTTCAAGCTGCTGGCCGAATAGACCATTATACAGCGGCCTTTCCCGGTTTCCTTCCCGCCCGATTCCGTCTACAAGGACGGAACGCGAATCGACACAGCCGACGCCGCCGCGCCGTAGGGACTCCCTGCGGCGCGGCAGCGCGCTTGAAGGAGCGAACCATGCGAGTCAAAGCGATCCTCACCGCCCTAGGCCTTCTGTGCGCCGCGACCTGCGCCTTTGCCGCCGAGCCCGTGCGCCTGGGCGCGGTGCTGTCCGTCACCGGCCCGGCCTCGTTTCTCGGCGAACCCGAAAAAAACACCATCCTCATGGAAGTCGATAAGATCAACGCCGCCGGCGGCGTGCTCGGCCGGCCGGTGGAAGTCGTCATCCTCGACGACGAGACCGACGTCAATAAGGCCGTGCTGGCCGTGGATCGCCTGATCAAGAAAGAAAACGTGGCCGCCATCCTCGGCCCCACCACCTCGGGCAATTCGCTCGCCGTCATGGGCAAGGCCGCCGCCGCCAAAGTGCCGCTTATCTCCTGCTCGGCCGCCGAGAAGATCACCAAGCCGGTCAACCCCTACATCTTCAAGGTCGCTCCGTCCGACCGGCTGGCCGTGGCCCGCATCCTCACCCACGCCAAGAAGCAGGGCTACAAAAAGCTCGCCATCCTCACCGTGTCCGACGGCTTCGGCCAGGCCGGCCGCGAGGTGCTCAAGGAACTCGTCCCGGCCGAGGGCTTCGAACTCGTGGCCGACGAGGTCTTCGGCCCCAAGGACACGGACATGACCGCCCAGCTGACCAAGCTCCAGGGCGCGTCCCCGGACGCCGTCATCTGCTGGGGCACCAACCCCGGACCGGCCGTGGTGGCCAAAAACCGCGTCCAGCTCGGCATCAAAACCCCGCTGTACATGAGCCACGGCGTGGCCTCCAAGAAGTTCATCGAGCTGGCCGGCGAGGCCGCCGAGGGCTTGCTCCTGCCGGCCGGCAAGATCACCGCCGCCGACAAGCTGCCCGACACGGACAAGGAAAAGGCCCTGCTCGTGGGCTACGCCAAGGCCTATGACGAGCGGTTCAAGGCCCCGGTCTCGACCTTTGGCGGGCACGGCTACGATTCGCTCCATCTGGCCGTCAAGGCCATTGCCGATGCCGGCTCCGACAAGCCCCAGGCCATCCGCGACGCCCTGGAGAAGATCCAGAACTTCTCCGGCATCGGCGGCATCTTCAGCTTCACCCCCGAGGACCATGCCGGTCTTGGCCCCGACGCCTTCATCATGCTGGGCATCGACAAGGGCGACTGGGTTATTGTCGGTCAGTAACGATGTTTGCCGGCGCGCCCCAATACCTCGTTTCCGGACTCACCCAGGGGGCCGCCTATGGCCTGATCGGGCTCGGGTTTACGATGATCTTCAACACCACCGGCATCATCAACTTCGCTCAGGGCGAGTTCGTGATGCTCGGCGGGATGCTCTCGGTATGCTTGCTCGGGGCAGGGCTGCCCCTGCCCCTGGCCATCGTGCTGGCCTGTCTGGCCACGGCCGCCATCGGCGGCCTCATGGAACGCCTGGCCATCCGGCCCATCGCCGGCGCGCCGCCCATTAACGCCGTCATCATCACCATCGGCGTCTCCATCCTGCTGCGCGGCGGGGCCATGCTGGCCTTTGGCAAGGACACCCACGCCCTGCCGGCCTTTAGCGGCACCGCCCCCATCCTGGCCCTGGGCGCGGCCATCCAGCCCCAGAGCCTGTGGGTGCTGGCCGTCACCCTGGCCCTTTTAGCCGCGCTCAAGCTCTTTTTCACCGCCACCATCCAGGGCAAGGCCATGCTGGCCTGCTCCTGCCAGAAGAAGGCCGCCAGCCTGGTGGGCATCTCCGTGGCCCGCATGGCGCTCCTCTCCTTCGCCATCAGCGGACTCATCGGGGCCACGGCCGGAGCCATCCTGGCCCCCATCACCATGACCGCCTACGACGTCGGCATGATGCTCGGGCTCAAGGGCTTTGCAGCCTGCATCCTGGGCGGCCTGGGCAATCCCTTTGGCGCGGCCGCCGGCGGGCTGGTGCTGGGCGTGCTGGAATCCTTTGGCGCGGGCTTTATCGCCTCGGGCTACAAGGACGCCTTCGCCTTCGTGGTCTTGCTGCTGCTGCTCTTCGTCAAGCCTTCGGGACTGTTCGGCAAGGCCGGCGTGGAGCGCGTATGAAGCTGCCCGTCCTTGGCCAAAACGCCGCCCAGGCGGCCCTTTTCCTGTTGCTGCTCCTGGCCGTGCCCTACGGCCTGCCCAACGAATACTACTTGAGCATCTGCATCCTCGGGGCGCTAAACGCCGTCATCGCCGTGGGCCTCAACCTCCTTATGGGCTACGCCGGGCAGGTGTCGCTAGGCCACGCCGCCTTTTACGGCCTGGGGGCCTACGCCACGGCCATGGCCACCACTCGCTTCGCGCTGCCCATCCCGGCCGGCATGGCCATCGGCGTCGCGCTGGCCACTGTCGTGGCCTGGATCGTGGCCGCGCCGACGCTCAAGCTCAAGGGCCACTACCTGGCCATGGCCACCCTGGGCTTCGGCATCATCGTCTCCATCGTCTTCAACGAAGCCGTGGACCTCACCGGCGGCCCGTCGGGCTACATCGGCATCCCGCGTCTGGCCCTTTTCGGCTACGAATTCACCTCCGATCACAGCTACTACAACCTCATGGCCGTGGTGCTGACGGTTGTCGTGCTGCTCTCGCTCAATCTCATGAAATCCCGCACCGGCCGGGCGCTTCGCGCCTTGCACGTCAGCGAGAAAGCCGCCGCCAGCCTGGGCGTGGACATCGCCGCCCACAAGCGCTTCGTCTTCGTCCTGTCCGCCGCCCTGGCCGGGCTGGCCGGCGTGCTCTATGCCCACTACTTAAGCTTCATCGCCCCGGCCTCGTTTGGCTTCGGCTTTTCGGTGCAGCTCGTGGTCATGGTGGTGCTTGGCGGCATGGCCAGCGTCTGGGGATCGGTTGCCGGCGCGCTCTTCTTGACCGCCCTGCCCGAGGCCCTGCGGGAATTCGAGGACATCGACATCCTCGTCTACGGGGCCATTCTGGTCCTCACCATCATGTTTCTGCCCGACGGCCTGGCCGGCGGCCTGTCGCGTTTGTCGCGGCGACTGCGCCGCCTTCGCCGCCAGGGAGGCGCGTCATGACCGCCGCCCTGCTGGACGTTGCGGCCGCCACCGTCCGTTTCGGCGGCGTCCATGCCCTGACCGAAGCCGACTTCACCATCGCCCCGGGCACGGTGACCTCGCTTATCGGCCCCAACGGCGCGGGCAAGACCACGCTTTTAAACGCCATCACCGGCATGGTCCCTCTGACCTCCGGCGCGGTGCTGCTAAACGGCGTGGACATCGCCGGCCTGCCCTCCCACAAGCGGGCCGAGGCCGGCGTGGTGCGCACCTTCCAGAACCTGGAAGTCTTCACCTCCATGTCCGTGCTGGAAAACGTCATGGCCGGCCGACATGCGCTGACGCGCTATTCCGTTACCGCAAGCCTCTTGCGTACGCCCGGTTTCCGCCGGGCCGAGCGGGAATGCCGCGAGGCGGCTCTGGACTGCCTGGAGTTCGTGGGGCTGGCCGACCTCGCCCACGCTCCGGCCGGGGATCTGCCCTACGGCAAGCAGCGCCTGCTGGAAATGGCCCGGGCCCTGGCCGCCGCGCCCAAGCTCCTGCTCCTCGACGAACCGGCCGCCGGGCTCAATTCCAAGGAAACCGCCGAACTGGGCAATCTCATCCGGGCCATCCGCGACCGCCGTGGCGTGGCCGTGGGGTTGGTCGAGCACGACATGGACCTGGTCATGAGCGTCAGCGACTTTGTGACGGTGCTCCATTTCGGCCATCCCCTGGCCGCCGGCACGCCTGAGGCCATTCAGGCCAATCCCGAAGTCATCAAAGCCTACCTCGGCGAGGACGACTAGCGTCGCCCCTGAAAAAATACGATAGTATTTTTTTAGAAAATACTGGTTTTATCGCATTCCCCGTGAACAACGTACACGCTTTTCGCGGATGCGACAGGAAAACGACCCCCTGTCCTGGGCCATCCCCAGGCAGGACACCATAACCCCATACAGGGGGTCCGGGGGGCTTAGCCCCC
>JAEZEM010000025.1 GCA_023417745.1 Pseudomonadota bacterium | reverse complement strand
GGTCACAGAGGAGGGGGTACACCCGACCCCATTCCGAACTCGGAAGTTAAGCCCTCCTTCGCCGATGATACTGCGTATCCTTGCGTGGGAAAGTAGGTCGCCGCCAGGGCTATTTTTCAAAAGCCCCCGAATCGAAAGATTCGGGGGCTTTTTTTATGCCTTGCGGGCCGGGGAGCGAGACCGTTTGCTGGATGAAAAGAACCCGCGGTTGGCGTCCAGCCTGGCCGAGCCCTTTGCGGCGTTCGGGCATTGTTTGCTGTTTCAACGTTACCTGTGGTCCTATGCCGCTAACGCATTGTTGCATCGCTCGGGCAGCCTTCAGACCTTTACGACGTTTATTGCAGTCGCGTTTGCGCTTGAAGCGTTTGGGATAACGGCTTTGGTCTTGAATCGTTTCGTTTTCCAAGATGCTTGCTCCTAGGGACCGGACGCTGTAGAGTTTTATAAGCGGGGTGCGCCGATGGCGCAGCTGTTCGCGTTGCTGTGAAGGGTTTGCTTTCGTGGGGCGCCTGCGGGATGGTCTTTGTGGAGTCGTGTCAGGGCGGGCCAGCGGGGCATGCTCCACGGCCGCGATTATCGTCCAAGGGGCGCAGGGACCACCGTTACGCCACCAGGGAAAGAAGGGGCCATCCATGCTGCGCTTGCCGGGTTCCATCCGATTGAACCTGATACTGGTGGTCCTTGGCGGCGTGCTGCCGGTCCTGGGGGTTGTCCTGGGTTCGGGCTGGGAACGCCGCCAGCACGAGATCGACCATGTCGGCCAGACCACCATGCGCCTGGCGCAATACTACGCCCACCAACAGGAAAGCGAGATTTTGCGGTTGCGTGCCGTGCTGGCCGGTCTGGCGGCCGAGCCGGCCGTGCGCGAAAAAGACGTTTCCGCCTGCACGGCGCTTTTTCGCGACATGTTGCTGGGCAATCCCAACTGCGCCAATTTCGCCCTCATGGACGTCAACGGCAAGGCCCTGGCCTCGGCCCTGCCTTTCTCCAGCCAAAATCTGGCCGAACGGCCGGAATTTCGCCAGGTCAAGGCCACGGGACGATTCTCGGTGGGCGAATACGCCGTGGGCAAGGTCAGCGGCGTCCAAGTGTTGCCCTTTGCCTATCCCGTGCGGGACGCGGCCGGCGAACTGTCGGGCGTGCTCATCGTCACCGTACGGCTTCAGGATATCGCCACGGTCTTCGACCAGTCCGTGATGCCGGCGGGGTCCTTCGTTGGGTTGGCCGACCGCGAGGGCCGGCGGCTCTATCGCCATCCGTCGTCGCCGGAAGCCCCCGTGGGCAAACCCATCGCCGGGGACGTTTGGGACCGCATCAAGTCCGAAAACGGGCAAGCGCTCTTCTCGGCCGTGGCCACCGATGGCATGCGGCGCATTTTCGCGGCCAAGAGCGTGGCCTTAAACGGTCGGGAAGAACCGTTTGCGACGATTCTGGTGAGCATCCCGGAAGCCGTCGCCCTTGAGTCGGCCGACGCCGTTACTGCTGTCTGGCTGGGTTGGAGCGGCGCATCCCTGCTGCTGGCCATGGCCCTGGCCTGGATCGTCGGGCGTTTTGGCATCCATGATCCGCTGATTCGCCTTGTCGAAACAGCCCAACGTCTTGGCGACGGCGACCTTAGTGCCCGGTCGGGACTGGCCGGCGGACGAGGGACCCTGGGCCGGCTGGCCCAGTCCATGGACCGCATGGCCCAAAGCCTGGAAGAGGACCGAGCCGATCTGGTGGCGGCCAGGGACGCCCTGGCCCGGGAAGCCACCCGCCGAGACAGCCTCATGAACGCCAGCAGCGACGGCATTGTCGTCATCGACAGCCAGCATCGCATTGTCGAGTCCAATAAACGCTTCGCGGAGATGCTTGGCTACGGCCCGCGAGAGATCGTCGGGTTGTTGACCTGGGAGTATGAGGCCAACACTGATGAAGCGACCATCCGTCGGGATTTTGCTGACCCCTTGGCGGTCAGGGGAATCTTCGAGTCGCGGCACCGCCGCAAAGACGGCTCGGTGTTTCCGGTGGAGGTCAGCGCCTGCGGCGTCGCCATCCAAGGCGAAGCCTTCTTCGTGGCCGTGGTGCGCGACATCACCGAACGCAAGGTCGTGGAGCAGGCGCTGCGGGACAGTGAGGAGCGTTATCGGACCCTTTTCGAAAATTCTCTGGACGCCATCGCCTTGCTGGAAGACATGCCTCTCAGGTTAAGTTGGGTCAATCCGGCTTTTTGCAAGCTGTTTGGGCTTTCCGCCGGAGACGCATACGCCCTGTCGACCGAAGAAATCTGGAATCTCGCCCATCCGGACGATCGCCAGTTTCTCCGGCCGCGCCTGGAAGAACGGTTACGGGCGGGTTTGGACCTCGGTCGGGAATGCTACCGGATCGTGTGCGCCGACAGCCGGACGCGCTGGGTCGAGATGACGGGCCGTCGGCTCGGCGGCGCCGGCGCGCCGGCGCATATGACCATCTACCACGACATCACCGAGGAACAGGAGCGGGCGGCTCTGCTGGCCGCAGCCAAGGAACAGGCCGAGGCCGCCAGCCGGACCAAAAGCGAGTTCCTGGCCAACATGAGCCACGAGATCCGCACGCCGTTAAACGGCATCGTGACCATCCTCCAGCTCATGACCGCCTCGGGCCTGACCGAGGAACAGGCCGGCCAGGCCCGCATGGCTCTGGCCGCCAGCCGCCGTCTGACCAGACTTCTGTCCGACATCCTGGACATCTCCCGGGTCGAAGCCGGCAAGATGGCCATTGTTCAGGCCCCGTTCAATTTGCGCCGGGCCATGGCGGAAGTCCGCGAGCTCCTGCTGCCGGCCGGCGATCCGCCGGGCGTGGCCTGCACCGTGTCCGTCGACGAAGCCGTCCCGGAAATCGTCGTCGGCGACGTTGCGAGGTTTCAGCAGATCCTGACCAACCTGCTCGGCAATGCCCTGAAGTTCACCGCCAGCGGAACCGTGGCCGTCACGGCCGTTGCCCAGCCGGACACCCCGACCGGCCATCCCCGGGTGCTGTTTTCGGTGGCCGACAGCGGCGTGGGCATTCCTCAAGACAAGCTCGACAGCCTCTTTACGCCGTTTACCCAGGTCGTCCAGGGCTATCGCCGCGACCACCAGGGCGCGGGCCTGGGTCTGGCCATCTGCAAGCGCCTGGTCGGGCTCATGGGGGGGGCCATCGGCATCGAAAGCGAGTTCGGCCAAGGCGCTGTCGTCCATTTCAGCCTGACCTTCGGCTTGCCTTCCGAGGTTTTGCCGCAGCCGACCGGGCCTCGGCCCTCGCTCTCGGTTCCTTACGGCCTCAAGCTGCTCCTGGCCGAGGACGAGGCCCTCTCCCGCTTGGCCATCCAGGGCATGCTGCATCGGGAGGGCCACGAGGTCAGCCTGGCCGACAACGGTCGCGCGGCCCTGGAACTGGCCGCCCGGGAATCCTTCGATCTGGTGCTCCTGGATGTCCAGATGCCCGTCATGGACGGCCTGGAAGCCGCCCGGCGCCTCCGATCCGGCGAGGCCGGCCCCGAAGCGGCGGGCTGGCCTCTTGTCGCCATGACGGCCTATGCCATGGAGGGTGACAAGCAACGCATCCTGGCCGCAGGCATGGACGGCTACGTGACCAAGCCCGTGGACCTGGGCGAACTGCTTGCCGTCATCGCCCAGGTCGTGTCCAACCGGAAACGGAGCGGGGCCGGTCCCGGCGCGGCGGAGAAATGACTGGTAATTTCGGATGAAGCGTATAGAGAAATGCTAGGATGGAAACGGCGCGGCTGGGAGGCCGAGCCTGGGGAGTGGCTCTCATGGCGCGATGGTTGGGACTCGGAGCGGCGCTGGTGGTGGCGGCATTGGCCGGAGCAGGCGTCTGGTGGGGATTTTCCAACGGCAAGCCCAAACCCTGCCTTGATCCGCTGGGTTGCGTGGAAATCGCGCCCGGCGGGGCCATCCGCCTGGGCGTCATCCAGGCCCTGACCGGCAAGGTCGCGCCCATCGGCCAAGACCAGCTGCGCGGCCTGGAGCTGGCCCTGGACCGCAAGGGCGGCCGGCTGCTCGACCATCCCGTGGAACTTGTCATCGAGGATACCGGCTGTCGCCAGGAAGGCGGGGCCAACGCGGCCCTGCGCATCGTCTCCGACCCTTCGGTGGTGGCGATTTTCGGCACCACCTGTTCCGGCGACGCCGCCGCCGCCGCCCAGGTCATGACCGAGGCCGGCCTGTCCATGATCTCCGGCAACAACAGCGCCCCCTTCCTCACCTCCATCGGCGGCAA
>JAEZEM010000021.1 GCA_023417745.1 Pseudomonadota bacterium | reverse complement strand
GGCCAGGTCCTTGTTGCGGATGGCCAGTTCCGCATGGGCTTCGGCCAGCCGGTTCTGGGTCTCCTTGAGCTCGGAGATGTCCACGGCGATGGCGTATTTGACCACCCGGCCGTCAGGCCAGCCCATGGCCTTTTCCTGGATCTGGGACCAGCTCTCGTCGCGTTCGTTGTAGAGGTCGTAGACGGCGGTGCGGCCGTTGGGCAGGCCCTCGGCGGTGACGAGTTCGGGGATGCGGCAGTGCAGGCAGGGCGCGTCGTTGTCGTAGACCACCTTGTAGCATTTGCCGCCCTCGGCCGGCCCGAGATTCTCCCGGGAGTGGCGGTTGAGGAAAACCACTTCGTAGCTGGTCACGTCCACGACGTAGATCCCGAAGGGAATGACGTCGAAGTGCGTCTTTAAAAGGGCGCTTTCGAGCATGGAGCCGCTTTGCATCACAAGTATTTCGCCGCCACCGTCGCCAGGGTCTCGGCCAGCTTCTCCTGCTTGACGGGCTTTAAGATGTAGCCCTTGGCCCCGGCTTCGATGGCGTCCATGACCATCTGTTCCTGGCCGTGGGAAGTGACGATGATGATGCAGGCTCCGGGGTGGACGGCCAGGATGCGGCGGGTGGCTTCGATGCCGTCCATGTCGGGCATGGTGATGTCCATGGTGGTGACGTCGGGGGCGGCCTCGGCGTAGACGTCCACGGCCTGCTGGCCGGTGGAGGCCATGGCCACGACCTGATGTCCGAGTTCTTCCAGGAGTTTGGCCATTTTCTTCACGGTGAGGCCGGAGTCGTCCACCACCAGAATGCGCAGGGATTTCATGCCTTACTCCTTCACATATTCAAGGGCGTCGTCAAAGAGCTCGCCCGGACCGATGAGATGGATGGCCAGGGAACCGGACGCGGCGGCGAGTTCGGCCGAGGCGAACTTGGCCCCGCGGTGGCGCATCACGGATTTGGCTTCGGTGAGGATGATCGGCGGCGACAGGGCGATGGCCCGGCCGGTGGCGGCCACGTCGGCCAGGGCGTTGCCCACGATGATGTTGATGATGTCGCCGGCGGTTTCCTGAATGGCGTCGTCGCGCTCGTCCTCGGCAATGTCGAGGTCGGCGGTGTAGGCGGCAAAGGCGTCATCGATGAGCGCCGCGTCGAAGCTGTAGGCCAGATAGAGCTTGAGCTGGCCGGTGGCGCTCAAAATGGCGGTCAGATGGCGCAGGTCGAGCTTTTGCACGTCGTCGAAGTGGTACAGGGGTTGCCTGACGGCAATGCCCAGCTCTTCGGCGAAAAACGCCCGGGTGCGCGTGGCCAGGGCGTCGAGGAAGGCTTTGAGATCCAGTTGCTCGGTCATAACATCTCCCGAAGAAAAGACTTAGGCGTCCAAAAGGGGGACCTCGACGCGAAGGCGCGTGCCCTGGCCGGGCTGACTGTCCAGCACGGCCAACCCGCCCAGACGCTCGGCTTCGGCCCGCACGGCGGCCAGTCCCACGCCGCGCCCGGAGAGCTCCCCGACGCTGCGGCGCGAGGAAAATCCGTCGCGGAAAAGCAGTTCAATCACGGCCGCGTCGTCCATGCCGGCCAGTTCCTCGGCCCCGGCCAGGCCGACCTCGAAGGCCCGGGAACGCACGGCTTCCACGTCCACGCCCCGGCCGTCGTCGGCCACCTCAATGACGAGCCGGCCGTTATCGGCCGCGACCCGGCAGCTGATGACGCCGGCTTCGGCTTTGCCGGCCTCGGCCCGCTCGGCCGGCGTTTCCAGGCCGTGGTCCACGGCGTTGCGAAACGCGTGGACCAGGGCCTTGGCCAAGGCGTCCAGGCGGTCGGGATCAACGGCCACGGCCTCGCCTTCCACGGCAAAGGGGGCCAGGAGCTTGCCCTGGCCGGCGGCCAGGCGGGCGGCCAGGCGCGGATAAGCGGCCAGCAGCTTTTTCACATCCACATGGCGCAGAGTGCGGGCGGCGGCCAACACCCTGCGATCCCCTTCGCCCAGGGGCAGCTCGCCCAAGCGCGAAAGCAGCCGGTCGGCCAGCGCGGCCAGGGCGTCGGCCAGATCCGCGCCCAGGCAGATTTCGCCCCGGCGATCAAAAAATTCCTCACCCAAGGCGTTTCGCACCACGGCGATGTCCCGGTTCAGTGCCGCGTCCACCTCGGGATCGGCCAGGGCCTCGGCCACGGCTGCAGCCTGGGGCGCATCCTCCCTGGTTAGAGCGGACAGCCGAGTTTCCACGGCATCCAGGGCGGCCGCGACATGGGCACATTCCAGTTGCAAAAACAAGCCCTTGAAGGTGTGCACTTGCCGATACACGGACTCCAGGGCAGTCCGCCCGTCGGCGGCCTCGGCCACGAAGACCTGTCCTGACTCCCGGAATCCGGCGAAGCTGTCAAGAACGGCGAAAAAGTCGCGCTGCTCCCGCACCGCCGCCACCACGCAGGCCAGGCGGTTGCGCTCCCGGGCCACGGCGTCCTTTAAGCGCACCTCGTCAGTGACGTCGGTGATGACGAACATGAGCCGGCCCCCGTCCAGGGCGCGGTAGGCCAGGCGCAGGGTCCGCCCGCCCAGCTGGGCGGCCTTTTGCATGAGCGACAGATAGAGGTCGCGGCGATAAGCGTCGGCCTCGTCGGCCACCCGCCGGATGTTGACGCCAAGGGCCTCCCGGGCGGCCGGGGCATCCGGAAAGAGCAGCTCGGCCACGTCGCGGCCCTCGATGTCGCCGCCAAAAATCGTCCGGCACTCCTGACTGAACTGCGGCCCGATCAGACCGTCGCGGTCCACCGATAAAAACCCTTGGCCGGCGTTGTCGAGCAGCGCGGCCATGTCGCGGTTGACGACGTCGAGAGCCTCGTGGGCCTGGCGGATGGCCCGGTTGAGCCGGGCGAGCTTGCGGTTCCACCAGACGATGACGGCCAGGACGGCGGCGGCGATGGCCAGGGCCTTCCAGAACCGGGTGTAATCGAAGCTTTCCTCAAAGGTGACGGCCACCCACTTTTTGATGACGCCCTCGGTTTCGGCCTTGGTCAGAGTGTTGACGGCCTTTTGGAACAGCGAGGCCAGTTCCGGTTCGTCGTCGCGGCTGGCCACGGACAAGTCGAGCTGGGCGTCGAGGCGGCCGGCGATCTTGAGGTCGCTGAAATGGTCCTTGGCGATGGCCTGGCTGATGGCCGGCACGGTGTCGATGTAGCCGTAGAGCTTGCCGTCGGCGACAAGCCGCAGCCCCTCGGTGACGCTTGGCACCTCGACCAGCCGTATATCCGGGTATTTGGAACGCAGGATGTCCAGGCTGGAGTAGCCGTTGACCACGCCCAACTCCTTGCCGGACAGCCCGGCCGGATCGTCGATGAAGGGCGTCTTGGCCAGGGTGGCCACCACCATGGGGAAACGCAGGTAGGGCGTGGTGAAATGGAGAAAGCGCCGCCGTTGCTTGGTGTCGCCGGCGGCCGGCAGGAAATCGCAACGGTGGTCGCGCACGGCGGACAGGCTCTGGCTCCAGGAGCTGCTGGGCACAAGCACCATGGGCACGCCCAACCGCTCGCTCATAAGCTCCAGCAGATCGGCGGCGATGCCCACATGGCGGCCGTTTTCGTCGATGCGCTCAATGGGAGCCCAGTCCGGGTCGACGCAAAAAGACAGGGCTTTCTTGCGGGCCAGGTACTCCTTCTCCCGGTCGGTGAGGGCCACGCCCGGGCGGGCGTCGGCCGGCTTGCCCATGACCTCGGCGACGACCTCGCCGGTTTGGGCTCCGGTCTTGTACAGCGGCAGCCAACGGGAGAGCAGCGCGGCCTTTTCCGCTTCGGTCACCGATTCGTGGGCCTTTTGCAGGATGGATGCGAGAAGCGGCCAGTCGTTTCGCACCAGGGAGTAGATCTTGAACTGGTAGTCGAGGAGTCCCGAAATCTTGACGTTGGCCAGTCCGGATTTGCGGATGGCGTAGGAGGCTACGGCCATGTTCTCCACGGCGGCGTCGGCCTTGTGAGTGGCCACCAGGGCCAGGGCGGAATAGGGGTCGGCGGTTTCGATGAGTTCCAGGCCCGGAGCCTTTTCGCGCAGGTATTCCTCGGCCGTCGACCCCCGGGCCACGGCCACCCGTTTGCCGGCCAGGGTCTCCAGAGACCAGGCCGCGGCGTCGTCCCGGGCGGCCACGGCCAGGGGAAACTGCCAATAGGGGCCGGCGAAAAGGGCATACGTGGCCCGGTCGGCGGTCTTGCCCGTGCCGTCCACCAGATCAATGCGCCGTTCGCGCAGGGCGTCGAGGACGAGCTGGAAATTGAGTCCGTCGCCCAGGAGCTCGAAACGGAAGGCCAGCCCCGTGCGCTGGGCGAGGAGCGCGTAGTAGTCGTGAAAAAGGCCTTGCTGCCGACCGTCGGCCACGATGGACAGCGGCGGCCAGTCGACGTCGCTGACCGTAACCACCGGATGGGCCTCGACAAAGGCTTTTTCCTCAGGCGTCAGGTCCAGGGTCGCGGCCCGGGCGGGGGCGCCCCCCAGAAGGGCCAGTCCGACAAGGACGGCCAAAAGCCGCCAGACAAAGGACGCACGCAAAAAACGCATCATGCAGACCCCGTAGTTCATTCGGGCGACAGCATAGCGCAGCCGGCCTCGAAGCCCAACCCCAAAAATAAGGCTATTCGTTCGCAGGCGAGACCTCAAGGGCAATGGCGTGGCGCAGGTGGGCGGCTCCGGTCCCCCTGAAGGAGCCGGTCACCGGCGCGGCGTCGTCGGGCAAGGGGGCGGCGGCCAGGGCCACATGGCGGTCGGTGACGGCCAGGCCCAGGGAAGGATCGAAGCCGCGCCAGCCGCCGCCGGGGAGATAGGCCTCGGCCCAGGCGTGCAGGTCGCGCTCGTCGCTGTCCGGGTCGCCCTCGTGGTAGCCGCTGACGAACCGGGCCGGGATGCCGACCTGGCGGCAGGCGGCGATAAACACCAGGGCTAGGTCGCGGCAGGCCCCTTTCTTCCTGGTCAGGACCGTGTCCGGTTCCAAAAGGCCTGGCTCCAGACGCGAGGACGTGGCCAGCCGGGCGTGCATCCGGCCAAGCAGCTCCATGGCGAAGGCCTGGGGCGTGGCCGCGCCGTCGGCGCGGATGGCTTCGGCCAGCGCGGCAGTGCGCGCGGCGGCTCCGGCGACCGGGGCCAGGAAGTCCCCGGCCAGCACGGCCTCGCCGGGCGTCAGCGGCACGGGCAGCACGGCCCGGGGCGTTTCGATGAGATAGTCGAAGGGATTGTCGCGAA
>JAEZEM010000511.1 GCA_023417745.1 Pseudomonadota bacterium | reverse complement strand
TCGCACTTGACCACCTTGCCCGTGACCTCGTTCCACTGCGGAATCTTCCAGGGGCAGGCCTGGATGCAGGCCTTGCAGCCCACGCACAGCTCTTCCTTCACGTACACGATGCCGTCTTCCTCGCGCCGAAACATCGCCCCGGTGGGGCAGGCCGGCACGCACCACGGCCGCTCGCAGTGGAAACACGACATGTAGAGATTGAGCAGGCGCGGCTTGCCCTTGACCATGTCCGGCCCCACCGTCACGAGCTTGCCCGGCTTGGCCGAGGGCGGCACGGCGTTTTTCACCTGGCAGTGCACTTCACAGGCATGGCAGCTGATGCAGCGCTTCTTGTCCATCTGGATCATGTACTTGCTCACGGGTGTTCCTCCATCGGGGTCGCGTCGGCCGGCCGGGAGGCCTCGGGGGCGGGAGCCTCGGCCGCCTGCCGGGCCAGCCGGGCCATGAGGTCGAGGCGGAAATCCGCCCGGGACGCGCCGACGTAATAAACGTGCTGGGAAAAGCGCAGCGAATCCACCGGACAGGCTCTCAGGCACTGGCCGCACAGGCTGCACAGGGAATAGTCGTAAATAAACACGCCCGGAACCTTGCAGCCCTTTTGCGGGGCCGGGGCCATGGCCGTGCCCACCGGGATCAGCTCGCCGGCCAGTTCCAGGGCCTCGGCATCGCCGCCGCTCCCCGCGCCCACGGGACAGCCCACGGACAGGCACTGGGACGGACAGGCCCGGGTGCAGGCCCCGCAGGCGATGCAGCGCGGCATGGCCGGGTTGTCTTCCCGCCCGACAAGCTCCACATGCCCCCGATAGGTGTCAAGGTTGGTCACTTCCTGCTTGGGATAGATGACCGTGACGGCCGGCTTGGCAAAGGCCCGGCCCGTGATGCCAAGGCCGACAAACAGGCTTTTGAGCCCCGTCGCCGCTTCGCGCACGAGATCGGATAGAGACACGCCAGACCTCCCTGAGCGCGCAACCGCCGCGCCCGATCCGGAATTTAGCCCAGGATAAACGGGTTTTTGCCGCCCTTGTCAACGGATGGGGCACAAGTTCCCGTCTTCACAATCACCCAGTTTTGGCAGCGTGATTGTCTTAGATCCACGTTCCTCATTTCACAACACTTTTCCCTTGCTCCGGATCACGAATTTCTGCTAGTGCGTGAGAGGCTCGAAACTCTCCGGCACACGCAACGCCGCCACAATATGGAGCACACAATGAACAGAAAAAACGTCTACAGCGTCTGCGGCATGTGCAGCGTGCGCTGCCCCATGATGGCCACGGTGGAAGGCAACAAGGTGGTATATCTGCAAGGCAACCCCCACGCCGCCGGCATCAAGGGCGCGCTGTGCGCCCGGGGCGCGGCCGGCGGAGCCCTGGTCGCCGACGACGAACGGCCCCAGTTCCCCATGATCCGGGCCGGGGCGCGCGGCGAAGGCAAATGGCGCAAGGTGTCCTGGGACGAGGCCCTGGCCTACGTTTCCGGCGAGCTGTCCCGCATCCGCGAGGCCCACGGCGCGCGTTCCATCCTGCTCTCCGACCGGGGCGGCCCGTTTCGCGACATGCACCGCGCCTTTTTAAAGGCCCTGGGCAGCCCCAACTACTGCAACCACGATTCGGCTTGCGCCCGAAACGTCCAGCATGCCGCCCTGTCGCTGTTTGGTTTCGGCCGCAAGGACGTCTTCTACGACTATAAAAACGCCAAGCACGTCGTGCTCCAGACGCGCAATATTTTTGAGGCGATAAACGTCAAGGAAGTCAACGACCTCCTGGACGCCAAGGACGCCGGCTGCAAGATCACCTGCATCGACGTGCGCACCACCGTCACCGCCGCCAAGGCCGACACCTTCCTCATGGTGCGCCCGGGCACGGACTATGCCCTAAACCTCGGCGTCATCCACGAGCTTATTACCCGCGACCTCTACGACAAGGATTTCGCCGCCGCTTGGATCAAGGATCTCGACGCCCTGCGCGCCTTTATCGCGCCCTACGACGCCGACTTCGCCGCCGCCGCCACCGGCGTGCCGGCCCGGCGCATCCGCGATCTGGCCGACCAGCTGGCCGCCGCCGCGCCGGCCGTCATCTGGCACCCCGGCTGGATGACCGCCCGCTACGGCGACTCCTTCCAGGTCTGCCGCACCGCCTACATCATAAACGCCCTGCTCGGGGCCATCGGGGCCAAGGGCGGTCTGCCCCAGGTCAACAAGCCCGGCCATGTCGGCAAAAAGGGCCTCAAGCAGCTGGTCGACCTCTTCCCCAAACCCGAGGCCAAACGCGTGGACGGCGTGGGCTGGATGGAAGGCCGCAGCCACTTCGAGGCCGGCCCGGGTCTGGTCAATCTGGCCTTCGAGGCCATCGCCACCGGCGAGCCCTACCCGATCAAGGCCTACATCGCTCATCGCCACGATCCGCTGATGTCCTTCCCGGACACGGCCGACGTCAAAAAGAAGTGGGACAACCTGGAGCTCTTGGTGGCCGTCACCTACTCCTGGTCGGACACGGCCTGGTTCGCCGACGTGATCCTGCCCATGTCGCCGGCCCTGGAGCGCGAATCCATGATCGCCTCCAAATCCGGCGGCGCGCCGCAGTTTTTCGT
>JAEZEM010000489.1 GCA_023417745.1 Pseudomonadota bacterium | reverse complement strand
GTCCTCGGCGGCCTGCTTGCGCACGTCGGCCATAAAGGCCGGGGTGGAAAAGGCCTCGATGTCGGCCAGGTCGCGCTTGCTCCAGGACTGCTGCATCCGGGCGAACAGGGTCTTGGCCCCGGCCAGGAAGTCGGCGGCGTCGAAGCCCGGCGGCAGGTTCGGGCCGGTGGGCGCGGCCGGTTCGGTCGACGCGCCGAGGTTGCTCCAGCCGCCGGCCGCTGCTTGCTTGGCCTGGGACATGGGCTCGGCCTCATAGGTCCGGGACATGGGCTGGCCGTAGTCCGGCCCCTGGGCCGTGGCCGTGCGGCGCGAACGCAGGAACTTGAACAGCAGGAACAGTCCGCCGCCGATCAGCAGCATGTCGATCAGGCTGGGGCCGCCCCAGCCATGGCCGCCGCCGAAAAGCATGGAGCCGACCAGACCGCCGACCAGCAGGCCGCCGAGCATGCCGCCGAGGCCCGGGCGCGAGAACATGCCGCCGCCGGGATTGGCCGCCGTGGGGTTGGGCCGGGCCTGCTGGGAAGAAAAGCTCCCGGAGGGGGAACCCATGTCGGGCCGGGGGGTGGTGGACGTGCTGAAGGACTGCCGGTTGCCCATGGAACCGCCGCCGCCCAGCCGTTTGGCCAGGCCCAGTTCCGCGCTTGCAAAAAGCAAAGTAAAAACAGCCAGCAAGACGCATGCGGTACGACCCACGAAAGACCTCCTTGTTACGTGCCAGGGCATTGTCGCCGGACACTGTGGCTGGCCGGGCTTTCTTCCACGGCGTAGCGGCACGAAGCCATGCACGCCCGGACGGAAGCAAGGGCCAACGCGCCAGCCCGGCCGTCCAACAGCGGCGACCGGGAGCGTCGGTTCTTGATGGTCTTTTATATCAGTCGCAAAGGGGGGCTCGTCAAGGAAAACCGGCCTACATGGAACATTGTTTAGGAACAAAGGACACGGCAAAGGCCGAAACGAAGGGCCGAGGCGTGAAGCGGGCGCCGGCTTTGGAGATGACGGCGAAGGGTTTGGCGCAGCCGTGGGCGGCGGTCACGGCGTCCGGGGAGAAGGTCAGCACCAGGGGCGTCAGTTCGTGGTCGCCGTCGCCGCAGATGCTGTCGCGCACCTTGGGGGCGAGTTCGCGGCGGGAGCCGTCGGGCAGATGGACCGTCACGGCCGTGCGCACGGTGGCCAGGCGGGCGGTTTCCCCGTCCGGGGTGAAGGCCAGGGAATTGTCGTCGCCGGCGATGCCCACGGCGTCGGGGTCAAAGGCCCAGATCGGCCCGGCCGGGGTGGGCGCTTCCACGGGGCAGGCCGGTTCGAGGGAGCGCAGGGCGCCGCCGGGATGGAAACTGAGCCCCAGCCGGGCGGGCAACTGGCCGCAGGGGGTGGGCACGAGCAGTTCCTCGCCGGGCCACAGGGTGAGGCTGCGCAGATTTCCCTGGGGGTCGAAGGCCACGGCCAACCATTTGGCGGCCAGCCGTCCCACGGGCGTGGCCAGGGGGATGGTCTCGGCCAGCCCGGCCTCGTCGGCCTCGGTCCAGTAGCCCGAGAGCTTGCCATTCAGGGGGAACACCCGGGCCACGGCCCCGTTGTCGTGAAAGGTGACCAGTTCCGCCGGCAGCGGCCCGGCCGGGGTTTCCACCACGGTGCGGGCTTCCAGCGGCAGGCTGCGGACCTGGCCGTTGTCGTGGAAGGTGACGGGCGGCTTGGTCATGCGTCTGGCGTCGTCGATGCTGTGCTGGGGCGCAAGACGGCCGATGGACGTGGCCAGGGCGGCCGGGGCGGCGAGAAAGGCCGCGCGCAGGCCACCGTCCGGGCGGCGTTCCACGAGGCCTTCGACGGGCAGGGGACCGTAGCGGGTGTCGATGGTGTCCATGCACCGGGGGAAGCAAATACCGGTCCAGATTATTTTCTAAATAATATCGGCTTGTTGTCGCCGGAAGACCACGCAGGACCGACAAAAGCGTGGCTGCGGGCGACAAAAGCGTCGCTGGGGCCGCGTCATACGGCCGTAACGCCGAGGGTCCATGGTGCGGGCACGTTCCACCCTTGCCAGCCGGGGCCGCCATGCTCACCTTTGCCCACTCGACCTATTTCCACGACCTGCTGGAAAGCTTTTCGGCCGGCGTGGTCATCTGCAACATCCGGGGGCTGGTCTACGCCGCCAACGAAGCCGCCTGCCGGCTGCTCGGGGCCAGCCGCCGGGAATTGGCCGACCCGGCCTCATCGGCCGCCCTGGTGGCTCGGGCCGACGCCCCCCGCCAACTGGCCCGGTTCCTGGCCGCGGCCATCAAGCACGGCCAAAAGCCCGATCCGCTGTCCATCGCCTACGCCCATCCCGACGGCCAGAAGCGGCGCTATCGCCTGTCAGGGTCGCTGCTGCTTGAAAACGAGAAAATCTTCGGCATCCTCATTGAGATCACCGACGTCACCGAGATCTACCGCCTCCACGAGCGCGACCGTGACCGGCTCCTTGGCGTCCAGGCCGCTCAGAAGGAACGCATTGAGGGGCTTGTCCGGTTTTCCCTGGCCGTGGCCCACCAGATCCGCAATCCGCTCATGGTCATCGGCGGTTTCACGGGCCGGCTTTTGCGCGGCAAGGGAGAGGGCGATCCCGAGGCCGAGGCCCTGTCCATGATCCTGGACGGGGCCAGGCGGCTGGAAGCCGTGGTGCGGGCGGTTTCGGACTACGCCCGACGGGAGGAGCCGGCCATGGCCCCGTGCGATCTGGCCGGGCTGGCCGACCGGGCTTTTGCCGAGGCCCTGGAGTCCACGGGCTTGACAGGCCGGCTGGAGACGGCGGGGCTGGGCGGCCCGGTGGCGGCCGACGCGGCCATGCTGAACGCCATCCTGGCGGCGCTTTGCGCCAACGCCCTGGAAGCCGCCCCGGGCGACGGGGCGCGGGTGGCCCTGGCCTGCGCCCGCCAGGACGAGAGCGTGACGCTGACCGTGGCCGACAACGGCCCCGGGCCGGCCGACGATGTGCTGCCCTTCGCCTTCGACCCCTTCTTCACCACCAAGGCCGTGGGCGTGGGCATGGGGCTGACCATCGCCCGGCGGCGGGCCGAGGAGATGGGCGGCACGCTCACCCTGGAGCGCGGCCCGGACGGCGGCGGACTGGCCCGCCTCGCGCTCCCCGGCCGGAAATGAAGCGGCCGGCAAAGGCCGGCCTATTCTTCGAGAAACGCGGACTCGGCCCGGCCGCCTTGCATGTAGGGCCGACCGATGTCTTCGAGCAGCGACTTGCAGTGGACGCACAGGGTGGCCGTGGGCTGGACGCGCAACCGGGCTAGGCCGATCTCCTCGCCGCACTCCTGGCAGATGCCGTATTCCCCTTCCTTGACCCGGGCCAGGGCCTCGTGGATCTCGCTGATGAGCTGGCGGTCGCGCTCGCCCATGATAAGCGCCATGTGGCGGTCGGACTCGGCCGCCGCCCGGTCCACGGCGTCGGGGCAGGCCGTTTCCTCCCGGGCCATGAGGCCCAGGGAGTCCC
>JAEZEM010000470.1 GCA_023417745.1 Pseudomonadota bacterium | reverse complement strand
CCCCCCCCCCCCCCCCCCCCCCCCCCCCCCCCCCCCCCCCCCCCCCCCCCCCCCCCCCCCCCCCCCACGCCGGAGGCTCTCCCCAAATTGCTCAATAAGCTTGCGGTGGCCGGCTGGAAACGCGTAGCGCGACAGTTCCTCGGGCGCGGCCCACAGGCTTTCCTGGGCGGCGGTCAGGGTCGGCTCGGGGGCTGGCGCGGCCTCGGGCGTGTCGGTGAGGCGCAGCAGGCAGCAGTGCAGCGTCACCCTATAAGTGGTGTAGCCGTGGCGGATGACGGCCAGCTTGGTTTGGACCCGGGTGGCAAAGCCCGTTTCCTCGGTAAACTCCCGCACCACGGCCTGCTCCGGGGTCTCGCCAGCCTCGATGCGGCCGCCGGGAAACTCCCACAGATTGGCCCAGGCCCCCTTGGGCAGGCGCTTTTGAATGAAGATGCGTCCGTCGTGGATAAGCACGCCGGTGGCGACGTTGAGCGGTGTGATGTCCTTGGATTTGCTGAGGACCGGCCGGTCGGCCACGATGTTCAGACGCCTGGCTGCGCAGCGCGTAGCCAGGGGGCAGGCCGGACAGTCCGGGTTTCGGGGACGGCAGATAAGCGCCCCGAATTCCATGAGCGACTCACAATAGTCCCTGGCCCGGCCCGGGGGAAGCAGTTCCCGGGCCAGGGTGGTTGCCTGGGCCTTGCCGGCCGGTTCCTTGATGGGCGCGTCGATGTCGCAGACCCGGGCCAGCACTCGCAGCACGTTGGCGTCCACGGCCACTTCGTCGCGGCCAAAGGCGATGGCGGCCACGGCCCCGGCCGTGTAGTCGCCGACTCCAGGCAGGGCGCGCAGGGCGGCGAAATCGTCCGGCAGCCGGCCGCCGTGCTCGGTCATGACGCGCCGGGCGGCGGTGAGCAGATTTCTGGCCCGGCTGTAATAGCCCAGGCCTTCCCAGGCTTTGAGCACCTCGGTCTCGTCGGCCCCGGCCAGGGCGGCGACAGTGGGGAAGCGGGCCGTGAACCGCTCGAAATAGACGGCCACCCGGTCCAGCTGGGTCTGCTGGGCCATGATCTCCGACACCCAGACGCCGTAGGGATCATAGGTGCGCCGCCAGGGCAGGTCGCGGCGGTTGTGGGCGAACCAATCGAGCAGAAGCGGCACGAAATCAATGCTCTCGGACATGCATACCTCGTTTGCCGGGCTTGGCCCCGGTCGGAAACTCGCGCTCTAGCCCATAATGCCGATTGGGCCGGCTGGGAAGGGCGGGGTCTCGGGAAGGCCGCAGCGGCCAGGGTATGCCCGCTAGAGCGCCCAAGGACCGTCGTCCCGCAGGCACGGACAATGATAGAGGCGTATTATTGATCGTCCTGGTTTGGCTTGAGGCATGGACTTGGCCTCAGCCGCCAAGGCCCGAAGTGCCGGCGAACCAGACCGGACGGCAGGCTTCAGGCGACAGGCGGCGCGTTGCCATTGCCGCCATTTTGGCCCATAGCAGGAAGACTGGCGGTCCGGCCGCCGGGGAGGAAAAGCCATGTCCGAGTCCTTGCCGCGCCTGTTGCGTTTCATCGCCGTCCTGACGCTGGTCCTTGTCCCGTCCCTGGCTCGGGCCGCCGGGCCGGACGTGCCTCCGGCCCTGGCCCCATGGGTCGGCTTTGCCCTGCACGAGGCCGGACAGCGCCTGTGCCCGCCGGTGGGCAATCGCCCGGAGGCGCGAATCTGCCGGTTTCCCACGAGCCTTAGCCTGGATGTCTGGCCCACTGGCGCGGACATGACCTATACGGTGCGGCTTTTTGACGACGGCCCGGTTCCCTTGCCCCATGCCGCCGGGGCCTGGATCGAGGGCGTGCGCGAAGGCGGGGGGGCGCTGCCTGTGCTCGGCGCGCCGGACGCGCCTTTTGTGCGGCTGCCGGCCGGGGAGCATGTCTTGACCGGCCGCCTGGGCTGGGCGAGCGCGCCAAAGGGGCTGGCCCTGCCGCCCGACGTTGGGCTGGTGCGGCTTTCTCGCCAGGGAGCGGCCTCGCCGGTGGTCATTTCACCGGCCGGGGAATTGCGCCTGAGTCCTCCCGAGGCGGCCAAGGCCGCGCCCAACCGCGAGACGGTGCGGGTTTTTCGGCTGGTGGCCGACGGCGTGCCCGTCACCGTCACCACGCTTTTTCGCCTGGAAGTCTCCGGTCTGGCCCGGTCCGTGACCCTGGCCGGGGCCGTGCCGGCCGGAACCGTGCCCCTGGCCGTGCGCGCCCCGGTCCCGGCGAGCCTCGGCCCGGACGGGGGGCTTGTCCTTGACGCCGGCCCGGGGCGTTATGAAGTCGAGGTCGTGGCCCGCTATCCGGCTAAGGTGGACCGGATAGGGCCGGCCGTGTGCCCCTATGGCCGGGAGATCTGGAGCTTCCAAGCCGGCGAGGTCCGGGAGGTCCGGCCCGAGGGTCTGCCCGGCATCGATCCCAAGACCGCCGACGTGCCCGGTTCCTGGCAGGCCTATCCGGCCTTTGCCGCTGAAGCTGGCGGCTCCCTCACCCTGGCCGAGCTTGGGCGCGGCGCACCCACCGGCCGCGACGCCCTGACCCTTAACCGCGAGATGTGGCTCGATTTTTCCGGCCAGGGCCTGTCCGTGCGCGACACGGTAACCGGCGAGAACCGGCGGGGCTGGACGCTGTCTCTGTTGCCGCCCGGGGAATTGGGGCGGGTAACGATTTCCGGCCAGGACCAGCCGGTGGTGCGCCTGGGCCAGGACGGCGCGCCCGGGGTGGAGCTGCGCCAATCGCATCTCAATCTGACGGCCCGTTCACGCTATCCGGCCGTGAACGCGGCCCTGCCGGCCGGGGGCTTCGACCGGGAGTTCGAGCGCGTTTCGGCTACGTTGAACCTGCCGCCGGGCTGGGCCTTGGCCTTTGCCACGGGGCCGGACACGGTGACGGGCGGGCTGCTGTCGGGCTGGACGCTTCTCGATCTGTTCCTGGTTTTCGTCCTGGCCGTGGCCGCCTTTACCCTGCGCGGCCGGCTAGCCGGCGTGGCCCTGGGGCTTTTCCTGCTGTTGTCCTGGCATGAACCCGACGCCCCGACCACGGTCTGGATGTTCGTGCTGGCCGGTCTGGGCCTTTTGCGAGCGGCCGGCGACGTGGGCCGGCTGTCCGGCTCTCCGGCCTTTCGCCGGCTGTCCGTCACGCTTTTTGTTTTGGCCATGGTTTCCCTGGTGGTCCTGGCCGTGCCCTTTGTCGCCCGAGAATTGCGGCTGGCCGTGGCTCCCCAGATTGGCCGCGGCGGCGGCGAGCCCCCCGTGCCCGTGGCGGCCATGCGTCAGGCCGCCAATGAAGCGGCGGTGTCCGAACCGGCCGTGGCCCCGGCCCCGGCCATGCCGGCCGCTCCGGCCCGGGCCAAGGGCGGCAGCGGTTCGTCGCGGGCCATGGCCCTTTACGGCGCGTATGACGCGGACAAGGCCCCGGAGCGCCTGGAATTCGATCCCAATGCCCTGATGCAGACCGGCCCGGCCATGCCGTCCTGGCATTTCGCTTCGGTGGGGTTGGTCTGGCGCGGGCCGGTGGCCCCGGGCGAGACCCTGCGCCTGACCCTGCTGCCGCCCCTGGCCACGGCAATCCTGGGCTTTGCCCGGGTGATTCTCCTTGGGCTGGCCTTGGCCCTGCTGTTCGACCGCCAGCGCGTGCAGCGCCTGACCCGGCCGGCGGCCGTGGCCGGGGCGGCGGCCGCTCTTGCCGCCGTGTTGTTTCTTAGCCTGCCCGGGCGGGCCGTCGCTGCGGATTTTCCGCCCCGCGATCTGCTCGACACCCTGCGCGAGCGCCTGACCGAGCCGCCGCGTTGTCTGCCAAACTGCCTGGGCGCGCCCGGGCTTGAGGTGCGCCTGGAGTCCGGCACGCTCACCATCGTGGCGGCCATCGACGCCGCTGCCCGGGTAGCCGCGCCGCTGCCGGTCGTGTCCGAGGGCTGGCGGCCGACGCTGGTCACCCTTGACGGCAAGCCGGCCGGGGGACTTGCCCGCCTGGACGGCCAACCGGCCGTGCTGCTGGAACCCGGCGTCCATACCGTGGCCATGGCCGGCCCGGCTCCCGAGGCCGTGTCCTTTACCGTGTCCGCGCCCCTGGCTCCCGGGCGCGTCCAGGCTTCGGCCCCGGGCTATCGGGTGCGCGGACTGGACGAGCGGGGGGGACTGGCCGGTCCCCTGGAATTCGTGCGGGCCGAGACCGGCGGCAAGGCGCAGGCGGCCAAACCCGGGGCCACGGGCATCGATGTGCCGGCCTTTTTCGAGGTGCGGCGGACCGTGGATTTCGGTTTGACCTTCGAGGTAGCCACGGAAGTCGTGCGCCGCTCGCCAACGACCGGCCCGGCCGTGGCCGTGGTGCCGCTTCTGGCCGGGGAGCTGCCCGATGTGGCCGGGGTCAGCGTGGAGGGCGGCAAGGCCACGGTGCGCTTTACCCCGGGGCAGGACCGGGTGTCCTGGCGGTCGCGCCTGCCGGCCGCGCCGTCGCTGACCCTGGCCGCGCCGGCCGACGCTTCCCTGGTCGAGACCTGGACCGTCACCGCCGCCGCGCTCTACGACGTGACCTACGCCGGGCCGCCGCCCGTGGCATGGCTCACTCCCGAGGGCCGGTTGGCCCCGCGCTTTGCGCCCTGGCCCGGCGAGAGTCTCACCGTGTCGGTGGCCCGCCCCGAGACCGCGCCCGGGGAGTTCCTGACCCTGGAGCGAGGCAACCTGTCGGTGCGTCAGGGCGGTCAGTACCGCGAGGCCACGCTGGTTCTGGCCTTCCGAGCGGCCAAGGGCGCGCGCCAGGCCGTGAAGCTGCCGCCCGGAGCCGAGGTCACGCGGTTGGCCGTGGCCGGGCGCGAGGTCCTGCCCACCGGCGGGCCGGACGAGGTCGGCTTCGCCCTGCCGCCGGGCGTCACCGAAGTGACCGTCAACTTCCGGGAAAAGTTCGGTCTGGAGACGATAACGCGCACGCCGGCCATTGACCTGGGCCTGCCCGGCGTCAATCTGGCCGTCAGCCTGGAGCTGCCGGCCGACCGCTGGCTGCTGGCCGTAACCGGCGACACGCCCCTGGCCCCGGCCGTGCTCTACTGGGGCTGGCTGGCGGCCGTGGCCGCCTTGGGCCTGGGCTTGTCGTTTTTGCCGGATACGCCGCTGTCGCGCCTGTCCTGGCTGCTCTACGCCCTGGGGCTCAGCCAGGCCGTGCCCGGCGACGCGCTGTTGGCCGTGGCCTGGATCGCCGCCCTGGCCTGGCGGCGGCGGCATCCCATCGCCCAGGGCGCGCTGGCCTTCAACATCGTCCAGGTGTTGCTGGTGCTTTTGACCCTGGCCGGGCTGGAGGCCCTCTACGACACCCTGGGCACGGGCCTTCTCGGTCTGCCGCGCATGCAGGTGGCGGGCAACGGCTCCACGGCCACGGCCCTGCGTTGGACCTTTGACCGGCTGGCCGGCGCGCTGCCGTCCTGCACGGCCGTAAGTCTGCCCTTGCTGGTCTTTAGGGCCGTAATGCTGGCTTGGGCGGTCTGGCTGGCCTGGTCGCTCGTCAAATGGCTGCGCTGGGGCTTTGACAGCCTGACGACAGGCGGCGGCTGGCGCAAGCCCGAACTGAAGCTGCGCCTGCCGGGCCTGGGGCGCGGGGCCGCACCGAAGCCGGGGGAGCCGGGAAAGCCCTGATCGCTCGGCACGAAACTTGATGCAGTCCTCCCGCCCGGCAGGTTTGGCCGGGCGGGAGGTGGCTCATGGATGCGCGACACTGCGCGGTTTGCGGGAACCCCATCGAATTCATGGATGTCTACATCCTGCGCGCCCAGGGCAAGATCTGCAGCCGGTGCGTGCTGTCCCGGGGCATCCCGGTCTCGGGCCGGGTGTCGCGTCA
>JAEZEM010000449.1 GCA_023417745.1 Pseudomonadota bacterium | reverse complement strand
CCCCCCCCCCCCCCCCCACGCCGGAGGCACTCTTCGCCTTCCTTCAGCTCCCTCAGCCTTCCCTCCACCTTCCCTCCACCTTCCCTTCGCCTTACCCCAACGCCGCATCCGCGCCCTTGGGGTCGCTTTGGCGCACGGCGTCGGCCAGGGCCGTCAGGCGCTCTTCGACGTCTTCGGCCGGCGGCGGCGTGGGCAGGTGGGGCACGCCGAAGGTTGCGGGGTCCAGGGGTTTGTAGGCGAGGTCGTCGTTCAGGCTGCACAGGTCGCCGACGCAGCCGCAGGCGCTTTCCTGGTCCAGGCGGGCGGGGTCGAGGGACCGGGAGAAGCGCAGCAGGTCGGACGGGCATTGGCTGGCGTTGACGGCTTGGACTTCGTCGTTGATGCTCTCGGCGACGCTGTGGAGGAGATTGTAGCCGGGCGCGGGCATTTTGCGGCCGGGCTGGCGGGGATCGGAGACGTAGCCGCCGTCGTTGTACGCTTCGATGGCGTTTCGCATGACGGCGTAGACGCGCAGCACGGCCTTGCGGTAGCGGCCGGCGGCGGTCAGGGCCAGGGGTTTGGCGACGGCTGGAAATTGGCAGGCCGGGGCGAGAGTCTCGGCGTCGATGCCAAGGCTTTTCAGGAAAGCGTCGGCGTCGGCGTGCCACAAGAGCAGACGTCGCAGGTTCTGGACGGCGTCGGTGGCGGGCGTGGCCCGGCGTTTGACGCGTTCGAGCAGGGAGGCGAAATTTTCGAGGCGTTCGTCGAGGCGGCAGCGGCGGGAGAAGAAGTTGTCCGCCATTTCGCTGAGCACTTCGTTTTTGAGATCGTCGGCGTAATCGGACCCGATGGCCATGGTGGACGCTCCGGGGGATGCAGGTTTCCCTTTGTCGCTGGTACGCCTTGGGGAGTGGCTTGGCAAGGGATGGCCGGCGACGCGGTGACAGCGGCGTATTTTTGGGCTAGCGTCGAATGGCCCAGCCAGGAGGTGCGCCATGGTGGACGACGGGACGGAATTGCAGGCCGAGATTGTGGCCTTGCGGCGTCGCGTGGCCGATCTGGAAGCCGAACGGGACCGTTTGCAGGAAACGGAGCGGGTGTTGCGACAGGGCGAGGAGCGCTATCGGCGGCTTCTCGAATCGGTAACGGACTATGTGTACACGGTGACGGTGCGGGGCGGCCGGGCGGCGGGCACGGAGCATGGCCCCAACTGCGAGGCCGTGACCGGCTACACGGCCGACGAGTATCGGGCCAACCCCATGCTGTGGCTGGACATGGCCCCGCCGGAGGACCGCCCCCTGGTGCTTGAAAACGCGGCCCGGCTGCTGGCAGGCGAAGACCCCGGACCTTTCGAGCACCGCATCATCCACAAGGACGGCACGGTGCGCCATGTGCGCAACACGCCGGTGCTGCGTTTCGACGCCGCCGGCCGGCTTGTGGCCTATGACGGCATCATCAACGACATCACCGAGCGCAAGCGGGCCGAGGAGCTTGTTACGCGGCTTTCGCTCCATGACGGTCTGACGGGCCTGCCTGGCCGGGCGCTGTACATGGACCGGCTGCGCCAGGCCATCGCCCAGGCCGAGAGACGCGGCGAGCGGGTGGCGGTCTATTTCATCGATCTGGACCGGTTCAAGGACGTCAACGACGTGCACGGCCATGAGGTGGGCGATGTGGTCTTGGCCATGGCGGCCAGGCGCATCGCCGGCTGCGTGCGGCGTTCGGACACGGTGGCCCGCCTTGGCGGCGACGAGTTCGTGGCCGTGACCCCGGGCATTGGCGAACCGGGCAACGCGGCGGCCATCGCCGCCAAGATGGTGGCGGCCCTGGCCGAACCGTTCGAGGTGCGGGGCGCGGCGTGTCGGTTGGGCGGCAGCGTCGGGGTGGCGTTTTTCCCGGACGACGCGACGCGCGGCGGCGAACTGTTGCGGCTGGCCGATACGGCCATGTACGCGGTCAAGAACGCCGGCCGCAACGGCTGGCGCATGGCCGGGGATGCGGGGGCATGAGACGCTTTCGGTGACCCCAAGAGGCCATCGCCTCTCCTGGACGCCGAACCACCCGCCGGCCCCGAGGGCGAAAGGAAAAGCGAGGGCGCGCCTTCGGTTGCATTGCCTTCCTTGTATCGAAGCGATACAAGAGACGACGGCAAAAAATCGAAACCCGGACCGGGTCCGGCCAGCGGGGGCGACGTGTTCGGCAAACTCGCGCGCGCGGTCAAGGGACTGTTCTGCGACACCCAGTCGGAGACGCCCCAAGGCCTTACCGAAGAGCAGATCCAGACCGAGTTCAAGAAGCGCTACCACCATTTCAAGCTGCTGCTGACGGCCAACAAAAAGGCCCTGGAGCTCATGACCGAAATGGAAGAGGCCTTAAACGGCCGGCGCACCTTCGGCATGGCCTTTATCCGCGCCCATTCCACCGGCGTATCCGTCAACGTCTACAAGATCGTCGAGCACTTAAACGCCATTGCGCCCGGCCGGTACGCCGAACTCTACAACCGCATCAAGGACATCCAGCGCCGCATCGGCGAATGCCTGGCCAGTTCCTGCCCCCTGGAGACGCCGCCCGATCTGGTCCTGCCCCTGGATCAGGCCGGCCGCGAACAGGCCGATCTGGTGGGCGGCAAGATGGCCGGGCTTGGCGAGATCGTGCGCCGCACCGGTCTTCCCGTGCCGCCGGGCTTTGCCATAACGGCCGGCGCCTACCACCGCCTGGTCGAACACAACGACCTCAAGGACGAAATCTACCGGCTGCTCCAGACCGCCGGCCCCGACGACCAGCGCAATCTGCTCATCTTAAGCTCCCAGATCCGCAACATAATCACCGAGGCCGAGTTGCCTTCGGACGTCACCAAGGCCATCCTCGGGGCCTATGACGACCTGTGCCGCAAGCTCGGACGCAAGGCCCCGGTGTCGCTGCGCAGTTCGGCCCTGGGCGAGGACGAGGCCGGCCAGACCTTCGCCGGCCAGTTTTCCTCCAAGCTCAACGTCGGCCCCGAAGACATCCTCCAGTCCTACAAGGAGATCGTGGCCAGCAAATACAGCCCGCAAGCCATGACCTACCGCCTCAACCGGGGCATCCCGGACGAGGACGTGGCCATGTGCGTGGGCGTGATGGCCATGGTGGACGCCGTGGCCGGCGGGGTCATCTATTCCCGCAATCCCCTGGACATCCGCGACGACTCCATCCACATCCACAGCGCCTTCGGCCTGCCCAAGTCCGTGGTGGACGGCACGGTCGGCACCGACGAGTTCGTCTTCGAACGCGAACGCCCCCTCCGGCTCACGGCGCGCCACATCCGGGAAAAGGATCAGGCCTTCCTGTGCCTGCCGGGCGAAGGCGTTTGCCGGACCGAAACCTCGGGAGAACGGGCGCTTTTGCCGAGCATCACCGACGAGCAGGCCCTGGCCCTGGCCGAGGCCACCATCACCCTGGAAGCCATGTACGGCGCGCCGGTGGACGTGGAATGGGCCATCGACGCCTCCGGAGGCCTACAGTTCCTGCAATGCCGGGAGCTGGTGCAGCTGCCGAGCCAGACCGGAGGCGCAAGCGACCGGGTATACGGCACGCCGCTGCTGTCTGGCGGCGTGACGGCCAGCCCCGGGGCGGGCTTCGGCCCGGTCTTCGTGGTGCGCCGCGAAGCCGATTTGTTGCAATTTCCGCGCGGGGCGGTGCTCGTGGCCGTGGAAGCCCCGCCGCGCTACGCCTCCATCATCGACCGGGCGACGGCCATCGTCACGGAAAAGGGCGGCGCGGCCGGCCATCTGGCCAACGTGGCCCGGGAATTTCGCGTGCCGGCCATCATGGGCCTGTCCGGAGCCACGCGCCTGCTCGCCCCCGGGACCGAGGTCACCGTGGACGCCGACGGCCGGGCCATCTACCCGGACAAGCTGGAGGAACTGCTGGCCGAGGCCGAGGCCCAGCGCCTGCCCGCGCCCGAACGCATAACGCCCATGCACGCCATCCTGCGCCGAGTCATGGACCAGATCACGCCGCTGTCGCTCATTGACCCCAACGCCCCGGAGTTCGCCCCGGAGAACTGCCGCACCCTCCACGACGTGACCCGCTTTTGCCACGAGAAGTCCGTGACCGAGATGCTCAATTTCGGGCAGGAGTTCCACTTTTCCAAGCGGGCGGCCAAGCAGCTCAAGTACAAGGGCACGGCCATGAAGTGGTGGTTTATTAACCTCGACGACGGCTTTGTCGGCGACGTGCCCGGCAAGTACGTCAAGCTGGAGGAAATCTGCTCCATTCCGGTCGGGGCCTTGTGGGACGGCATCATCGCCATCCCCTGGCAGGGGCCGCCGCCGGTGGACGGCCGGGGACTGATGTCCATCATCGTCCAGGCCTCCACCAACCCGCATCTGGAAGCCGCCTCCCACTCGTCCTTCGCCGAGCGCAACTATTTCATGGTCTCCCGCAATTACATGTGCTTAAGCTCCCGCTTCGGCTTCCACTTCTGCACCGTGGAGACCATGGTCGGCGACCGGCCGTCCGAGAACTACGTGAGCTTCCAGTTCAAGGGCGGCGCGGCCGAATATTCCCGGCGACGGCGGCGGGCGCAGTTCGTGGGCGAGATCCTGGAGCTTCAGGGCTTTGGGGTGGAGGTGACCGAGGACGCGTCCTTTGCCCGCATCAACGGCGGTTCAGCCGAGGAAATGCTTCGCGGGCTGACCGTCATCGGCTACATGCTCATGCACACCCGCCAGCTCGACATGATCATGCACAACGAGCCGCTGGTGCAAAGCTACAAGCAAAAAATCCTCGACGATCTGGTCAAGGTGGTGGGCCAACCCCTGCACATGCCGCCGCCCTGCCCGGCTCCGGCAACGGAAACGACCGCATAAACCGCCGGTCGATCCAATCCTTGAGGGCCATGGCCCAGCGCCCCTGGACCACAAGCCTCCCCTTGCGCAAAATGGCCCGCCCGTCGCCGCAGTTGAGCAGGGACAGGAAATCCCGGCCGTCGCAGCAAAAGGGCGTCAGTTCCCGGCCGGCGAAAAAAGCCAGCAGATTGGCGGCCAGGACCGGCCCCTGGCGCACGGCGTAGACCCCGGCCCGGGGCAGCGGGCAGGGGGTGAAATCAATGCAGTCCCCGCCGCCGAAAAGTTCCGGATACAGCGGATGGTGGAGCCGGCGGGTGACGGCCAGCCCCCCGTCCGGGCCGCCGGAAGTCAGGCCGGCGGCCGCGAACAGGCCCGGCGGCCGCGTGCCCGTGGCGGCCAGGACCAGATCGCAACGCCACGACGTGCCGTTGGCGAAAACCGCCCGGCCGGCCTCCAGGGCCCGCACCCGGGCAGCGATGATCCGCCCGCCCCGCCGCCGTATCGAGGCCTCGGCCAACCGCCCGGCCCGGGCCGGCCAGCCCGGCAGCAGCCCGTGCGGCGCGGCCACGACCAGATCCTCGCCGGGCAGGCCGCACTGGCGCAGAAGTTCCAACACCCCGGCCGCCACCTCGAAGCCGGCCGGTCCGCCGCCGGCCACCAGCACCCGTGCCCGCTCGCTTTCGGCCGCCCGGGCCAGGATGTCCTGACGCGCCAGCAGCAGGTTCTCGATGGGCTTGACCGGATACAACACGGGCGCGGGGCCGCCGTCGGCGGCGAAATCCGGCAGCGCCCGGCTGCCCAGGCCAAAGCTCGCCGCATCGTAGTCGAGGCTGCCGCCGTCGGCCAGACGCAGTCGCCGGGCGGCCGGGTCCACGGCGACGGCCAGGCCACGCGCGAAGACGCCGCCGCCGGTCTCACACAGGGCGGCCACGGGAAAGGTCAGGTCGGCCAGGCCGTAGCGGCCGGTCAGCAGCCCCGGCCCCATGCCGGAATAGGCCAGGGTCGGCCCCGGAGCCAGACACACGACCTCGACCCCGGCGGCCACGAAGTCGGGCAATCGGGCCAGCACGGGCAGATGGGCATGGCCGCAGCCAGCCAGGACGAGGCGTTTTCGGACCATGCCCCCCTTGTACCCCAAGGCGGCAGGGGAGGAAATGGCCGGCCGCAAAAAAAGCGCCCGACGACCACGCGTCGGGCGCTCGAAAAATCACGCCGGGGCAGGAATCAGGCCTCGCCGGCCTCGGGGGGCAGGCAACCCAGGCGGCGCAGTTCGGCCAGGATGGAGCCTTCGTCCACGGGCTTTTGCAGAAACGAGGTGGCCCCGCCCAGGTACATGGCGTTGTGGGTGTCCTCGCCGTCCTCCAGCACCGAGGTGATGACGATCTTGGCGCAGGCCTCGGAGGCCAGGCCGCAATCTTTTTCGATCTCGCGGATTTCCTTGAGCGCCCGTGGCCCGTCGATGACCGGCATGAGCAAATCCATAAAGACTAGGCTGTAGGGGTCGCCGGCCTCCAGGGCCTTCTGGAAGGCCATGACCGCGTCCTCGCCGTTCACGGCGGCGTCGCACCGGGCGTAAGGGTGCAGGATGTATTCAAGAAAGCTCCGGCTGTAAAAATCGTCGTCAACTATGAGCGCCCTCATGATGCCTCCGGTAGGTGCGTTCGCGGCCAGGGTTGGGGAGGGACGGCCTGTTTTTCTATCGGGGCCGCGCCGTGGCTGTCAAGGCGATCTAAGGGCTAGTCGTTTTTAAGGATCGTCGCATAGTTGCCGGCGCAGTGACAATCGGTGTCGTAGCGGCGCACGTAATCGAGGCGGCTGCGCACGCAGGCCAGCTGCCCGTCGCGAAAAACGGCCCAGACCTTGCCGTAGCCGGCGCACAGGTAGCTTTCCGGCCCGATGACGGCCTGCTTGAGGGCGGCCGGATTGCCCATGAGTTCCTTGACCTGGGCGATGGACATGCCCGGAGCCAGGCTGCGCTCGGCAAAGGCGGCGTCGCGGCGCATGTCGTCAGTCATTTCCCGGGCCGCGAATTCGCGCTCGGCGGCGAAGGGCACGGCCGCCATGCGGGCCTCGGCCGCCTGGCGGTCGCGCCCGGCGGTTTCGGCCCGGGCGGCGGCCCGGACCTCGGGATTGCCGCCAAAAGCGGCCAGCCGTTCAGGCAGCGCGCCCGGAGCGGTCTCGGCCCGCAGGGTCAGGCGCACGGCCACGCCCTCGGGCGTGGGACGGATGTCCTCGCCGGAAACGACGGGCCGCAGCAGGCTGTCGGCCAGGGCGCGCAGGTCCGGGCCGTTAAGGCCGGAGCGGGCCACCTCGGGATCGTGGGCGAACTGGGCCACGGCCGCGTCGAGGAGCTTGCCCCGGGCCTGGGCCGAGCACAGGCGGCGGGCCTCGTTTTGTTCGATGTGGGGACCGTAGAAGCAGGCCGTGGTCGCCGTGACCGCCCGGACGTCGGAAACCTGACGCCGCAGGTCCGGGCCGTCGGGCGCTTGGGCGCCCACGGCCGGCGGCGGCGCAGGCGCAACGGACGCCGCCGGCCCGGGCTGGGCCAGGACCGAGGCGGCCGGGAACACGGCCAGGAACAGGGCGGCAAGAACAACGAACAACGGTTTGGGCATGGCGGACCCCCTGGATTGTCGCAACGTAGCAAAATCGGTTCCAGGCGTCAGGTCGCAAAAAAGGCGCGACCGGTTTCCCGGCCGCGCCTTCTCGCAGGGGCAAGGGAGGGGACCTTGCTATTTGGCGGCCGGTTTGTGGCAATCGCCGCAGGTGACCGGCCCCTTTTTCTGGGTCAGGTGGCAGCCCATGCACTGGCGGTGGAAAGCCCGCTCCAGAGGCATCTTGCCGGGCTTGGCGGCCACGGCGTGGCAGTCCGAGCAGGGGATGCCGGCGGTGTCGGAGGACGGATCGCGCTTGCCGTCCTTTTCGCCGTGGTGGCAGGCCGTGCAGTCGGCCAGGCCGGCCTTTTCGTTGTGCGCATCGTGGGCAAAGGCCGCCGGCGGCCGGGTCAGTTTCTTGAACGCCTCGGTGGGCACATGGGTCATGTCCTGCTGGGCAACCGCCGGGGCGGCCGTGAGCGACAGCACGGCCAGGGCCGGCAGGAGCAGGCGGATAAACGGCAGTCGTTTCATGTCGGTGTCTCCTGCGCCCCGGGTCACTCGGGCTTCTCCATGAGTTCGTAGATGAGGTCGCCCAGGAACTTGGTGTGCATATTGAGGTCGAACTTGGTGATGATGTCGTCAAGCCCGCCGTGGCAGTTGTGGCACGGGGCGATGCACCAGTGGACGCCGGTGGCTCTCAGCTGTTCGGCCTTGATGGAGTTGCCGACGATGCGGACGTTTTTAAACGGAGGCCCGCAGTTGATGACGCCGCCGCCGGCGCAGCAGCAGTAGTTGTGCTCGCGGTTGGGGGTCATCTCGACCACGTTGTCGCACAGGAAGTGGACCACCTCGCGCAGCTTGTCCATAAGGCCCCGACCGCGAATGACGTTGCAGGGGTCATGGATGGTGACGGGTTCGGCGAACTTGCGCGTCAGCTTGATGCGTCCTTGCTGGATGAGCTCCCAGAAGAACTCCACCGAGTGGACCACCGGCACCGGATGCCATTTCCATCCCAGCCAGCGGTTGGCCACGTCGTAGACGGCCCGGAAGGCGTGGCCGCACTCGCCCATGACGATGCGCTTGACCCGAAGCCGCTGGGCGGCCTCGTAGTGGGCGCGCTCCACCCGGGCCATGATCTCGGAATCGCCGGTGAACATGGCCATGTTGGAGTTGTCCCAGCCTGGGGTGGCCGGCATGGTCCAGGACACGCCGGCGGCGTGGAAGATGGCCGCGGCCTGGTAGATGAGCTGGGTGCGGAATTTCGGTTCCGGGGCGATGACCGAGTACATGAAGTCCGCGCCCTCGACGTCCAGCGGGATGCGCAGCCCCGGGAATTCCTCGCGGGATTCCTCTTCCTGCCATTGCAGGGTGTCGGGCCATTCGTCGTCTTTGACCCACATCTGGTTCATGGTGGCCGAGTGGCTGTGGGCGGTGTCCTGGATGTACTGGGGCGTGACGCCGAGCTTATGGCACAGCCGGCGCACCACGCTGATGATGTAGCCGGTGTCGATGCCCAGGGGGCAGTAGTGGATGCAGCGGCGGCAGAGGTTGCACTCGGTGTAGGCCACCTGGGCGCACTGGTAGATCACTTCGGGATCGACCTTGCCGTCGGCGTCGAACAGCCGCCACATGGTCTGGCTGACCTTGGCCACCGGGGTGTAGCTCGGGTCCTTGTGCGACATGTAGTAGTGGCAGGCCTTGGCGCACATGCCGCAGCGCACGCAGGTCTCCATGTAGGTCTTCATGCGCGCGCCGCATTCGCCGGCCACGAGTTCTTTGAAGACCTTCTGTATTTTCTCCGGGGTCAGGCGGCCGACGCCGCGACGCAGACCCTCGTCCTCAATGAGACGATCGGCAATGGTTTTCATGACGTCCTCCGGCGTTTACCAGTCCTTGGCGAATCTGACGGACCCGAATTCCGAGGCGATGTAGCCGCGGCTGAAAAATCCGAACAGCATGTGGGACAGCCTCGTGAACGGGATGGCGACCAGCATGGCCTCGCCGCACAGGATGTGCAGGGTGGTCATGAACAGGTTGTCGCCGATGCGGTGATAGGCCAGGACGCCGGTGAGAAAGGTCGCGCCGACCAGGGCCAGCACCAGCCAGTCGTGGGAGCGGGTGACAAAGCGCACTTCCGGCACGGTCAGCCGACGCCACAGGAAGTAGGCGCAGGCCAGGACCACGACGATGGAGAGCGCGTCGGCCAAGCCATCGGGCAGGGCCGGCCACGACCAGCCGTGGAAGGTGTCGAAGAGCACGATGTGACCCATGAGGAACAAGGGCGCCACGAACAGGCAGATGTGGAAAAGGAAGGTGACGATGGTCACCCCGGGATTTTCCCGCCAGCCCAGCGCCCCGAAGGGGGTGACCCAGTGGACGAGGGAACGGATGGCGTGGGGCCAGCTGATGTAGGCCACGAAGGCGGCGTCTTTTTTGAGCGCCAAGGCCCGCATGGACAGGAGCCGGTAGATCGAGCCCAGGATGAACACGGCGAAAGCCAGCCAGGCCAGGGGGCCGACGGCGAGATCGTACAGCGCGTGCATGGCTAACCTCCTAGCCGGTAAACGCCGTGACCGGAGCCACGATGCGGTGGCATTTGCCGCCGGCCAGGGCGCGGATGAGCACCAGTTTGCCGTCGGGCGAAAAGGCCGGGGCGAAACACTTGTCAAAGCTTTGCGAATAGGCCTTGCCGTTAACGACGATGGTCTGGCGGCCGGCCTTTTCCACGGCCAGGGCCAGATGCGCGCCGTCGGCGCTCCACACGGGCGGATAGGCCATGTCGTAGCGGCCGTCCCAGACCTTGCCGTCGCACAGGACGGCGAAGCGGGTGTTGTGGTCGCTGGCCAGGGCGGCAAAACGATTGCCGGCCGGGCTGGGGGTCAGGTCCGTGACCACCGGGAAGCTCGCGCCCCAGGGCGCGCCGTCCACGGCCACGGTGAATTCGCCGAAGCGGGTGCAGGCGATGGCCGCCAGCTTCGATCCGTCCGGGGAAAACGCCTGCTGCCACAACTGGCCGAACCGGGGTTCCCAGGCCATGACGTCGTCAATGGCCAGGCCCCAGGCCCCGGCCTTGCGCACCGGCGCGGCGACCGCGCCCGTGGCCGGGTTGAAGGCCGGCGCCCAGGCGCAGGCGTAGGAGCCGGTCCAGGCCTTGCCGTTGACGGCGACGGAATAGTCGTACAGGGAACGTCGGATGGTGGCGGCGACGTTTTTTCCGGCCGGGTCGAAGACCGGATTCCAGCAGTTGACGAAAATCGAATCCCAGGCCTCGCCGTTAACCGCCACGCTGAAGATGCCTTCCTGGAAGGTCACGACATCGGCCTGGGCCAGGGATTTCACCTGGACCACGGCGGCGGCGGCGTTGCCGGCCTTGGAAATAACGGGCTGGTTGGCGTTTTCGTACAGCGTCTCCCAGGGCGTGCCGTCGATGGAGAAGCCGTATTCGCCGTCCTGCTGGATGCAGGCGGCGATGATGTCGCCCGAGGCGGAAAACATGGTGTTCCAAACGTATCCGTACTGTTCTTCCCAGGCCGCGTCGTCCACGGCCAGCGTCCAGTCGCCGTCGGCCTGGACCAGCACGGTCAGGCGGCCGTCGGGCGAAAAACGCGGATACCAGGCTTTGTCGAACGTCGTTTCCCAGGCTTCCCCATTGACCGCCATGGTGAACGCCGGCCCTTCAAGGGCGGCCACCATGGCCACGCGCTCGCCGTCCGGCGACACATGGGGTTCCTCCAACCATTCGTATTCACGGGAGCACTGCCGCAGATCGTCGGCGACGACGCGGGCGCCCGGCGTGAAATCCCAGGACTGCGCGAAGGACATATCGACCTCCTTGACGGGTGGAAGCAAAACAGGGGACGCGTCCGGGATCGCGACGCCCTGGCAACGCAAGCGGACCTTGTGAACGACGGCACGTTAGTCACGATTTGCCGACGAAGTCAAGGGGGGTTTATTTTTTACAGATTCAGTAAACACGCGGGATATGACGCGATACAGTAGGAAATTACGCCATGCTGCAACCGGGAATACACCTGTTCTCCGATCGATTTGGTGCGGTCATCATTGCCCTGCTCCTGGCCCTGGGGCTGGCCGACCCGGCCCAGGCCGCCAAGCCGGGCCATGCCGCCAAACCGGCCGCCCACGCCGCCGCACGCTCCGAACCGGCGGCCAAGGCCCGAACGGCCGAGCCCTGGTCGCCGCCCCCGCGTCCCGAGGACGCGCCGCTGCCTCGCTCGGCTCGCCTGGGCGTGGACGAAGACGGGTTGCCGGTGGGCCGGAACATCAAGACGCCGGGCGGCATCACCGCCTCCCTGCACGAAATCGCCCTGGGCGTTGGCGAGGTGCTGTCCGGCGACCGCCGCCAGGGCGCGGCCCGGCTGGCCGCCGCCCTGCCCCGGGCCGGGGACCAGGCCGACGTGGCCGCCTATTACCAGGGCCTGGGCCTGTATCTGGCCGGCGACGCCCCGGCCGCCCTGGCCGCCCTGGACGGCCTATGCGCCCGGGCTTCCCAATCGTTTCTGGGCCGCGACGCGCTCTACGTCGCCATGGAAAGCGCCGCCCGGGCCGGGCGGCCCGAGCGGACCCTGGCCCTGGCCGAGGCCTGGCTGGCCGATCCCGAACCGTCCCTGGCTCCGGCCGTATGGCTGCGGGCGGCGGCGGCGGCAGCGCAGCTCAATCAGCGGCGCAAGGCCGAGGATTTCCTGCGCCATCTCATCCTCGACTTCCCGACCTCCCAGTCGGCCAAGGCCGGGCTGGCCCTGGCCGAAAAGCTCGCCGCCGCGCCCGATGCGGCCGGCGGTCCGGCCTCCTTCGATCCGGCCGCCCCGGACACGGTGCTCTTGCGGGCCGAGGCGTTGGTGGAAAAAGGCGGCACCGAAGCCGCACTGATCCTTGTCCCCGAGGCCGCGCCTTCGGGCTGGACCCCGGCCCAGGTCGCCCGGGGCGCGTACGTGCGCGGCAAGGCCCTTTTCCGCCAGCGAAAGCCGCAAGCCGCCTACGAGGCCTTTGCCCAGGCCGTGGCCGCCGATCCGTCGGCCTCCCTGGCCTCCTGGGCGCGCTACCATCAGGCGCGTTGTCTGTGGCGGTCGCTCAAGGCCGAGGACGCCGAGCGGGGCGTGGCCCTTTTGCGCGAGGTGCTGGCCGCGCCGACGCGCGACGATCCCCTTAAAGAGGTCGCCACCCGGCATCTGGCCCTGATGCTGGCCGAGCGGGGACGCTTTGCCGAGGCGTCGGAAGCGGCCGGCCAGCTCAAGGGCCTGGCCGTGCCGCCCGAGGCCGCCGCCCAGGGCGCGGCGCTGGGGGCCGTCCTGCGCTATGTCACTGGCGATATGGCCGGGGCCGAGGGGGAGCTGGCCGCCTTTGCCGGGCGTTTCCCGGACGACGACTGGGCCGACGGGGCGCGCTACTGGCGCGGCAAGGCGCTGGCCAATCTGGGGCGCGGCCAGGAAGCGGCCGGGCTGTGGATGGAAGTGGCCGGCGGACGGCCCAATACCTATTACGGCGGACGGGCGGCGACGGCCCTGGCTGCCCTGGGCGAGGTCAAGGGGCAGGTCGTGGCCTCGCCGCCGGGCAAGTCGCCGCGCTGCCCGGACGCGTCCGAGCCGCCTTCGCCGACCGTGTCCGCCGCCCTGGCCAAGGCCTACGCCCTGGCCGACGCCGGCTTGCCGGCCCTGGCCGAGATGGCGCTGGAATTTTCGGCCAAGGCCGCGCCGGAGCGGGCCGATCTGGCCATGGCCCACATCCGGGCGGCCATGGACGGCGGGCGGCGCACGGCCGCCATGCGCACGGCCTGGCGCACCTTTGGCGGCTGTCTGCTGCGCGGCACACCGGCCGAGCTCATGCCCCTTCGCGACGCGCTCTATCCCCGGGCCTACGCCGGGGAGGTGGTGACGGCGCTTGGCGGCTCGGGCATCGACCCGGACGTGATCTATTCGCTCATCCGCCAGGAGAGTTTTTTCGACCCCAAGGCCGTGTCCGGGGCCGGGGCAGTGGGGCTCATGCAGCTCATGCCCGAGACGGCCAAGGCCGTGGGCAAGAAAATCGGCATCCGTCCCGAACGGGCGGATTTATTCAATCCGGTCGTCAACATCCGCCTAGGGGTGGCGTTTTTCCGGGAGCGGCTAGCCCGCGAGGGGTCACTGGCGGCGGCGCTGGCGTCCTACAACGCCGGCGAGAACCGTGTGGCGGTCTGGAACGCCGGCTTTGGCGGCCTGGGCGAGGAGCTGTTCGTGGAGCTTATTCCTTATACGGAAACCCGAGACTATGTGCGGCGGATCACGACGAACGCGATGGTGTATGAGCGGTTGTATTTGGGGAGAAATTGAGGTTTGGAGGGGGAGCGGTGGCCGTTTTAGACAATATTGATCCCTGTAGAAATATTTCAGTTCTCCAGAATTGGACAATAAATGCCAATTGATGAACAACTTTTTCATCGAACGACTATGGTGATCGGTGAAATGGGAATGTCTCTGCCTGCGCGAACTCAAAATGGTCAGCCAGACACGCCAAGCGCTCGAAAAGGGTTCCACTTCAACGAGCGACGACGCATACGCCATGTGGCGGGTACCGGCCCATAGAGTATACCAAGAAGCTTACTTGCCCCCAAGGTGGCATGAGGCCTACAGACTATTGCTAAAAAAAACACTACCCAACTTAGCCGGACACCTCAATTTGGACTTTTAGATGCAACGTCGTATCTATGTCCCTCTAGTATGAAAGGGGGTGACAAGTGAGGTGTCGGGATTTTTCACGGGGCAAGAGAGTGGGGATTGACGGAAGCATCAAAAATGTGTATACTAATATTCATGCTCTGAACAAGCAGAGGCCCCTAGCCCGTACATAGCCATAGCAAATTGCCGAGAGACCTTAAGCACATCAAAAAATAAAACTAGCAACTAGCGCAGCTCTTGACAAGGCCATTATTAACTCACCCCCGGACAGGCTGTCTAACTTGTTCTTTTAGCGAGCAATTCATGACCACAACAAAACAAACAACCATTTCTTTTATAGTTACAATTGCTGTCGGCTATTATTGCCTTGGCGGACTAATCTTCCCATGGTGGTGGTATAATTTTTTATTTGAGTGTGGATTTCTTGACTTTGGGAAATGGGTTGAAGACTTTCTACGTGTCATTGAGTATTTTTTCTATTTTTTATTCTCCCAAAGCTGGGCGATTGCCCTCATAGTTTTATTACTCATAGTTCCAGATTTAAAATCAAAAATAAAGATACCTCCATTCAACATATTTAAAACGCTGCCAACTGTCATTTTTATTACAACCATCCTTGCTGTCACATTTTTTATTCACTCAAAGGGTAAACAACACGTAGCAGACATCCGTAGTCGGACCTACCCAAGCATAGAGGCCTCGTCAACACCCGCCAAAGCCCCCCAGGCCTTTTCAATAGAAACAATAATAGACCCTATATATGTCAACGACAACAAGATAAATGAAATTCATCATCAGATCTCACCAAGCCTAACAGAAACAAAAAGGACAGAAGAAACCACCACAGGACAGTCAAAATCTGCAGAAGCCGGGGTGGCCTCTGTCGCAACTTTAAACGGAAAATTTGAAGCAACATCAGAGAAAAAACTAACATCTGAATACAACACGACCAACGAAACACTTTCCAAAAAAATTGTAAACATCATCAATTCACTATCAAAGAGCAGCCACTTGTCAATTTACAATTACAAAGAACTACCAAATGCAGACACAGAGAGTCTCAATTCTTTCAAAAATATTGCGAGCAAATACAAAATTCCATACAGCCAACGGGACTATGAACGGGCGAAAGAAGTGGCAACGAGAAATAACTTTATGAAACAAAAAGAAGAACTATATCTAACGCAAAATCTACTTCTTATTGAAGGAGAATTCAGGCTCACAAACTCTGACAACAAGGTCCAAATAACAAAAGAAGACGTTTTTTCAGGCGGCAATTCAACCATCATATTTAAATTTTCTGCCATTCCTCTGTCAGATTTTAAAACCACTTTCCCCACAAACGAAAACAATGCTCAAGCTTTTCAAAGACGCTTCAAATCATTGGCACGAATTACAAATATAGACGACAGCACAGACAATAAGCTCACGATAGAATGCGACCCCTACGCAATTTTCTATTAACACTTCACAGCCAATTGCCCAGAATAACAACAATTTACACATCTTACCTTTATAAGCACAATTACACTGGCAAGCTGTCCCTTTTCACGCCGTCTGGTAAGTTAGGTCCTGCCCCCCGTTCTCCATTTTTCCCAAAGCCATACACCCCCTACTCCCCGCTCCCGGCGGCCAGCTCTTCCAGCGAAAACAGCCGGTCGGCGTCGAGCAAAATGGTGAACGCGCCGTCCACCTGGGCCAAGCCCCGTACAAACCGCGTGGGCACCGACAACCCCATGTCCGGCGGCGGGGCCACGTCAGCGTCGGCGACTTCCACCACCTCATGCACCGCGTCGGCCAGGGCGGCCACGGCTAGAGTGTCGCCGTCGTAGTCGCGCTCCAGGATAATCAGGCAGGTGGGTTTGTGGGCCTCGGCGTCGAGTTCGAGCTTTTGGCCCAAATCCACCACCGTGGCCGCGTTGCCGCGCAGGTTGACCACCCCGCGCAGATGGCCGGGGGCCAGGGGCACGAAGGTCACGGGCGGCACGTCGAGCACTTCGGAAACGAGCAGCGACGGCAGGGCAAGGCGTTCGCCGCACAGGCTGAAGGTCAGATACTGGCGGACGGCGTCATCGGCCATGGCGTGCCTCCGGGGAGTCGATATTCGGCCCAGCATACGGCCTTGAACTGCGTCCGGCAACCATCCGGTTTCCTTGGACGCCGCAAGCCCCGAAGAAAGACCTGCGCCAAGGACCGAGCGTAGGCGTTGACAAGCTCGCGGCTCGGGCATACACCTCCGACCAAAGTATGGAACCTTTTGAGGAAACAATGGACGATCCCAGCAGTAGTCGCTTTTTCACGCATCACGACACGTTTTTCGCTTTGCGATAACGCTTCCTGCCGCCTCCTCGTCGCGCCCTGGCCAATCCCTGGCCCGCGACGACCCCGCCGGCAGGCGGCGGCACAAGGAGGCGCCTGATGAACACGCCCTTCATCGGCTTTCGCCACATCGCCTTTCGGCACTCCCTTGGCAGATTCGGCATCCGGTCGGCCATGGCCGCGCTTTTTCCTGTTTCCAGACGCCGTTGCGCCGTAGCCACGGGCACAGCCCAGGACCCTCCCCCAGCCATCCCCCGGCCCGCGTCGTAGCGCCGCGTCCCGGACTTCGCCGCCGTCTCCGGCCAGGGCCTCCTCGATAGCCCCCGAAGACCGCCACAGCGGAGTTCCCCAGGACAACGCCCGAGGGCCACGGCGCGCCGCCAGCCGGCGCACCCCGTTTTTCCGGCTTTTTTTCGCGCACTGCGCTGCCCGCCAAGCTCCGGGCAGCGGCGCAAACCTCGACGGGCGGCCAACGCCGCCGTTTCGGGGAGGGCTTTCCCATGAGCGGACTTTACGTCAGCGCCGTGCTCGGCCGGCCGGTCATTGATCCGTCCGGCGCGCAGCTCGGCCGTCTCGACGACCTTGGCTTGATTCCCGGCGACACCCTGCCTTCCGTGTCCGGGCTTTTCATCCAGCAGGGCGGCCAACGCCGCTTCCTGCCCTGGCGCTGCGTCAACCTCTTCACTCCGGTCATTGTCTCGGCCGACCCCAGCGTGCTGGAAGACGCCCCGGACATGCCCGACGAAGCCGCCGACATCCGGCTGCGCCGCGACATCCTCGATCGGCAGATCGTGGACGTGGACGGGGCCAAGGTGGTGCGCGTCAACGACCTGAAGCTGCGCTCGCGCGGGGCTGGGCTTTTCATCGAGGCCGTGGACGTGGGCGTGCGCGGCATGGCCCGCCGGCTGGGGCAGCTGCGCTTCTGGAACTGGCTGGCCGGGCTATTCGGCGCGGCCCTGCCCTCACGCGAGATCGACTGGCGCTTCGTGGCCCAGCTCGACCCCAACGCCGACAAGCTGACCTTGACCGTGGCCCGCGAGCGCCTGACCGACATGCACCCGGCCGACATCGCCGAGATCCTGGCCCAGCTGCCCCACAAGGAAGCCGGCACGGTCATCGGCGCGCTGGACCCCGAAACCGTGGGCGAGGCCATCGGCGAACTCGACCCCGAAGTGGGCGGGCGCGTCATCAGCCAGCTCGACAGCGAAGTGGCTTCCGACATCCTGGAAGAAATGGAGCCTGACGAGGCCGCCGACCTCCTGGGCGATCTGCCCGAGGAAAAGGCCCGGGAACTGCTTGGCCTCATGGACGCCGAAGACGCCGAGATGGTCCAGGAACTCCTGGAGCACGAGGAAGACACGGCCGGCGGTCTTATGAACAACATGTTCGCCGCCGTGCCCCCGGCCATGACCGCCGACGAGGCCTTGGCCTACCTGCGCCTGGTCGGCGCGGAAATCGAAAACATCTATTACGTCTACGTGATCCGGGGCGACGACACGCCGCTGGGCGTGGTCACCTTGAAGCGACTGCTGCTCTCGCCGCCGAAAATGGCCGTGGCCGAGATCATGACCGTGGGCCTCAAGGCCGTGGGCGTGGCCGATGCGCCGGAAAAGGTGATGGAGATCATCTCCAAGTACAACCTGCTGGCCGTGCCGGTGCTGGAAGACGGCCACATGGTCGGCATCGTGCCGGCCGACGCCGTCATTGAGCTGTTCCTGCCGGATTCCATCACCAAAAAGCCGCGCTTCGCCGCCCACTAGCCTAGAGGTCTTCCATGCCGTTTTTCTCCAAGCTTTCGCGCAAAAACATCCTGCTCTTTTTCGCCCTGCTCGGCCCGGGCATCATCACCGCCAACGTGGACAACGACGCCGGCGGCATCACCACCTACACCCTGGCCGGGGCGCAGTTCGGCTATTCGCTCTTGTGGATGCTCATCCCCACGGCAGTCTCCCTGGTGGTGGTCCAGGAAATGTGCGCCCGCATGGGCGCGGTCACCGGCAAGGGCCTGTCCGACCTCATCCGCGAGTCGTTCGGGCTGCGCACCACCTTTTACATCATGGTGGCGCTTTTTCTCACCAACCTCGGCAACACCATCTCGGAATTCGCCGGCATCGCCGCCGGCATGGAACTCTTTGGCGTCAGTAAATTCGTGTCCGTGCCCTTGGCCGCCCTGCTCGTGTGGCTGCTCATCGTCAAAGGCTCCTACCGCATCGTCGAACGGGTGTTTCTCATCGTCTGCGTCATCTATCTGGTCTATCCCCTGGCCGCCTTCTCGGCCGACGTGGCCTGGGGCGAGGTGGCCAAGGCCTGCGTGACCCCATCGTTTGAAGCCAACGGCAGCTACGTGGCCATGATGATCGCGCTTATAGGCACCACCATCGCCCCCTGGATGCAGTTCTACCAGCAAGCCGCCGTGGTGGAAAAAGGCATCACCGCCGACAAGTACGGCTACACCCGGGTGGACGTGGTCGTCGGCTGTTTCCTGGCCGTCATCGTGGCCCTTTTCATCGTGGTCGCCTGCGCCGCCTCCATCCACAAGCAGGGGCTTAGCGTCGAGACCGCCGCCGACGCGGCCATGGCCCTCAAACCGCTGGTCGGCGAATACGCCTCGTGGCTGTTCGCCGTGGGCCTTATTAACGCCTCGCTGTTCGCCGCCGGCATCCTGCCGCTGTCCACCGCCTACTACATCTGCGAAGCCATGGGCTGGGAACTCGGCATCGACAAGGATTTCCGCAAGGCCCCGGAATTCTTTTGGCTTTTCACCATCAGCATCGTCATCGGCGCGGCCACCATCCTCATCCCGGCCATGCCGCTCCTGGACGTCATGTACGTCTCCCAGGTCATAAACGGCGTCATGCTGCCCTTCGTGCTCATCCTCATGCTGCTTTTGGTCAACAACCGCCGGCTCATGGGCAACTACGTCAACGGCCCGATATTTAACGCCGTGGCCTGGGTCACCGTGGTCGCCGTCATCGGGCTGACCCTGGTCATGACCATCGACACCGTGCGCCCCGGCGCGGTGGACGCGATGGTGAAGCTGGTGGCGAAGTAATTAAGAAAAGAGAAGAATGCCTCCGGCGGCCGGGGGCCTGAGGCCCCCGGACCCCCCATATGGCGGGAAAGGGGGCTTTTTTTGGAAATGGGATTGGTGAACGGTCAGGAAGCGGATGCGCCAGAAGCGGCGCGGCCCAGGCCGGCGCTCATGACCAGGCCGATCAGACAGGCCACGGCCCCGACCAAGAGAAAGCCGTCGTAGCCCCAGACCGCCACGGCCGCGCCGCCCAGGATCGGCCCCACAAAACTCCCGCCCTGCAGCGACAGCATCATGAGATTGGCGTTAAGCCCCCGAAACGCCGGCTCGGACAGCTCGTACATGTAGGCGTTAAGCGACGGCGACCCCACCCCCATGCCACAGCCGAGAAGCACCGCCGCCAGATAGGTCATGACCTGGGAATGGGCGGCGAAAAGCAGCAAAAACGTGCCGCCCGTCACCGCATAGCAAAACCGGATGAGCCACAGCTTCGGAGCCACGTCGAACACGCGGTTGGCAAAAAGCCGCAGCAGCAGCATGCAGCCGGTTTGTATGGAAAAAAAGACGCCCGCCCCAACCAGTCCCCGGGCCGCGAACAGACTCTTGGCCAGAAAAAAGATCGACGCGAAGCTCAAATAATACATGGCGTTGACAGCCAACAGCTGAGCCACCGGTCCCTTGGTCGCGTTGCGGGCCATGGCCGCCAGCGTCGGCCGCGCAGCCTGGGCAGCGCGGCGCTTTTTCACCTGTCGCCCCAAAACCGCCAGCACGATAAGCGCCGGAGCCAGGGACAGGGCCACCAAGGCATAGCCGTGCGGATAATCCATATGCGCCGGCGACAGCCAGTCGAAGATCGGCGGCACTACGGAATACGGCAGCAACATGGCGATGGAATAGACCCCAAAGGCCTGGCCGCTACGGCTCGGCGGAATGGTCGACACTAAAAGCGTCATGGCCCCGGCCGACACCAGAGCCACGCCCAGGCCGTTGGCCAAACGCACGGCAAGCAGCGCCTCGGGCGAAACGGCATACAAATAGGCCGCGCCGCACCCCAACAGCACGACAACGCCCACCGCCGCCGCCTTGGCCGCGTTTTGCGTGGTCAAAAAAGGACTGACGGTCAGATACGCGGCCATGGTGGCCAGCGACGACGCGCCAATGAGAAACCCGCGCCAGGACTGCGGCACCCCAAGCGCCTCGAAATAGACATAGAGACTGTAAAATACTGAAATGTTACAATAAGCCAGGAAGATGAGCGCGCACAGGCTGGCGAACTCAAAGGAATACAGACGCGGTTTGTCAGAGACGGACATACGGGGAACCAGACCGGACAAAAGTTGCAAAAAGAAACGAATCCGCCCGATACCCGGCCGCCCAGGCCGGCGTCAAGGGAAGAAGAAGCGGAGGCCTCCGGCGGGGGGGGGGGGGGGGGGGGGGGGGGGGGGGGGGGGGGGGGGGGGGGGGGGGGGGGGGGGGGGGGGGGGGGGGGGGGGGGGGGGGGGGGGGGGGGGGGGGGG
>JAEZEM010000423.1 GCA_023417745.1 Pseudomonadota bacterium | reverse complement strand
CCCCCCCCCCCCCCCCCCCCCCCCCCCCCCCCCCCCCCCCCCCCCCCCCCCCCGCCGGAGGCATCTTACTTCTTCTACAACATTCTAATTACTGGCGATCTGCTTGTCTCCCAGAGCGCCCATGAGTTTCTTGGCCAGGTCGGTATTGTCGTAGTAGCCGGCGAAGGTTTCCGCGCCAGGCCCCACGGCCGAGGTGACCACGGGCACGCCGGTGTGGGAGTAGCTGGTCCAGGCGAGACCGGCTTTCTGGTCGAGGATGTGGGTGAGCGCCACGGCCAGGGGCTCGTAGCCGCCGTAGGCCCGGTAGTCCATTTCGTCGCCGGACTTCTCGGACTCGCCCTGCATGGAGCGGGCGAAGGCGTCCTTGACGGCCACGACTTCGAAGTCGCGCAGGTGCAGACCGTAAGGGTTGGCCGGGGAAGTGACGTTCTCGTCGGGTTTGGGCGCGCTCTTCATGGCTTCGAGGTCGGCTGCGGTGGGAACGATGAGGCCGAAGTTCGCCTGGATCATGGGGACGACGTCCTCGAAGGAGGCCGAGGCGGCGTCGTGGGTCTTTTTGTAGTCCTTGAGCGCGGCGGTGAAGCCTTCGAAGGAGGCTTTCTGGTTTTTGAGGTAGTCGTAGTAGTTGCCGTAGCGGGTGCCGGCAAAGCCCAGGGTCAGACCGCCGCACTCGTGGTCGCCGGTGACGACGATGAGCGTTTCCTGGGGATGTTTTTCGGCGAATTTGACGGCCTCAGCCACGGCGGCGTCAAAGGCCAGGGTGTCTTCGATGGAGGCGGCGGCGTCGTTGGCGTGGCAGGCCCAGTCGATCTTGCCGCCTTCGACCATGAAGAAAAAGCCCTTGGGGTTGTCCAGCAGTTCGATGCCCTTGGCGGTGTAGTCGGCCAGGGTCAGGCCTTTCTTGTCGCCGTCCAGGGCGTAGGGCAGGGCCTTGTCGGCGTCGAGCTCGGGGTTGAGCGCCACGAGCTTGGTCCCGGGCTTGACGGCCTTTATGGCTTCGGCCGTGTCGGCCACGACGTAGCCGGCGGCTTTCATGGCATCCAGGGCGTTTGGCTTTTCGCCTTCGATCTTGGACTTTTTGCCGGCCGGGTCCTTGAAGCCGCCGCCGCCGAAGTAGTCGAAGCCGCTTTTGGCGGCGTCCAGGGCGATCTCGTAGTAATTGTTGCGGCTGGCCTGGTGGGCGTAGAAGCAGGCCGGGGTGGCGTGGTCCAGGGACACGCTGGAGACGATGCCGACCTTCAGGCCCTTGTCCCGGGCTTTTTCGGCCATGGTGGGCACGGGCTTTTTGGCCCCGTCCACGCCGATGGCTCCGTTGTAGCTCTTCACACCGGTGGCCAGGGCGGTGCCGGCCGCGCCGGAGTCGGTGATGATGGAATTAAGCGAATAGGTGGTGGTCATGCCCTGGACCGGCATCTTGTTCATGACGAGCTTGACGATGCCGGGCTCGGGTTTGGCGTCCTTGGCGGCCAGATAATACTCGGCGGCGCTGCGCTGGGCCATGGCCAGGCCGTCGCCGATGAAGAAAAAGACGTACTTGGGCGCGGCGGCATGGGCGCTGGTGGCGGCCAGCACGAGGATGGCCAGGATGATCCAGGCCAGACGGTTGATATGGGCCGCGCTGAAGGGCGGCAGGACGTGTCGGCGCATGGTTTTTTCCTCCGTTTCGGGCATGGCGAAACGGATAGGCCGGCCATGTGACGAACCCATGGCGCGCTTGTGGCGTTTGGAGAGTGCCGCCGAGACCGCGCCCATCCCCTTCCCGCCGAGCTGGAGCGCCAGTGATGGCCTTGGCGCCCGCCCCTGTCCGGGCTACGGTTGGCCGATAGTCGCGACGCAAGGAGGAACGACCATGGACCTGTCGCAAATGGGAGAAAACACCCGCAGCGTGCGGGCCGGCGAACGTCTCGACCGCCGCGTCGGCGGCGTCACCACGCCCATCCACACCGCCGCCGCCTACATGGCCGCCGACGACGTGGAAGGGGCCTACCGCTACCCGCGCTATTTGAATATTCCCACCCAGGCCGCCCCGGCCGAGAAGCTGGCCGCCCTGGAAGGGGCCGAGACCGCCATCGCCCTGGCCTCGGGCATGGCCGCCATCTCTTCAAGCCTGCTCGCCGTGCTCCGGACCGGCGACCATGTGGTGCTCCAGGCCGACCTCTACGGCGGCACCCACCGCTTCCTCATGGCCGAACTGACCCGCCTGGGCATCGGCTTCACCATGGTGGCCGAGGCCGATCCCGCCCGGCTGGAAGCCGCCGTCACCCAGCGCACCAAAGCCGTTTTCGTGGAAACGCCGAGCAATCCGCTGCTGCGCGTCATTGACCTCGAAGGCGTGGCCGCCATGGCCAGGCGGCGGGGACTTATCTCCATGGTGGACAACACCTTTGCCTCGCCCATCAACCAAAAGCCGCTCTCCTTAGGCTTCGCTCTGTCCATCCACAGCGGCACCAAATATTTAAACGGCCACAGCGACCTCAACTGCGGCCTGGTCGCCGGCCCCAAGGCGCTCATCGACGCGGTCAAGGAACGGGCCATCAACTTCGGCCAGACGCTCAACACCTACGACTGCTACCTGCTTGAGCGCGGCATGAAGACGCTGTCCCTGCGCATGGCCCGGCACAACGACAACGCCCAGGCCGTGGCCGAGCAGCTGGCCGCCCGCAAGGGCGTCCTGGCCGTCCACTACCCGGGCCTGCCCAGCCACCCCGGCCACGCCCTGGCCAAGCGCCAGATGCTCGGCTTTGGCGGCATGATGTCGTTTGCTCTCGACTGCTCGCCCGAGGCCGCCCGGACCTTCATGGACGCCTTGAAGCTGATCCTGGAAGCCGTGAGCCTGGGCGGCATCGAGTCCCTGGCCTGCTTCCCGGCCGTGACCTCCCACGCCAAGATGCCGCGCGAGGATCGCCTGGCCATCGGCGTCGGCGACACCCTGGTACGCCTGTCCGTGGGCTGCGAGGACGCCGCCGACATCATCGCCGACCTCGCCCAGGCCATGGACGCCGCCGGCCTGGCCTGATCCCCTTTGCCCCGCGCCGCGAAATGCTTATACCAGCTCAAGGCGGCGCGGGGCCGCCTTTCCCGTCACCCAGGCCGTTGTCCCAGGCCGCCAAACGCCTTCGGAGGCCGCATGAAAGCCCTTGCCCTCGGCATCCTCGCCGCGCTGCTCCTTTTGGCCGCACCCAGTAGCCAGGCCCTGGCCGCCGAAGCCTCCGAGGCCCCGGGAGCCAAGCCCCTGGCCGTGGGGACCGCTTTCCCCAATGTGCCGCTGATTGGCCCCGTCACCCCGGAACTGGCCGACAACCTCGGCATCCCCCAAAACGGCCCCACGCCCATCGCCAAGGTCAAGGCCGAGGCGCTCATCGTCGAGATTTTCAGCATGTACTGCCCGTTTTGCCAGCGAGACGCCCCGGCCGTGAACGAGCTGGCCGCGCTCATCGACAAACAGGGCCTGGCCGGCCGCCTCAAGATCATCGGCATCGGCGC
>JAEZEM010000263.1 GCA_023417745.1 Pseudomonadota bacterium | reverse complement strand
GGCCGGGCCGGCGTTTGCCCAGGCGTTTTCGCAGGGCTTCGCGGCCGTCCTCAAGGTAGGGCGTCGTTTTCGAGTTGTTCGATTTCCGGGCCGAGGTCGAGGCGCAGGCTGGCGTCTTCGCTGTGGCTCAGGGCGGCGACATGGTCGCGGCCGGCGCAGCGGCGAAGGTCGGCGGCGAGGCGGGCGATTTCGGCCATGGCCTCGGGCGGCACGGGGCGGCCGGCCAGGACGGCGGCGGCGGCGGCGCGGCGGGCGCTGGCGACGTGCAAAAGGAGCTGCTTCAGATCTTCAAGGCTGGCCGGAGGGCCGCCGGGCGTCGGGGGTATCGGCATGGCCGCATCACAACGGAAAACCGGCTCCTTGGCAAAGGAAATATCGGGCCGGCCCGAGTCTGGCCGGTTGCCTCGTGACGGGCCTTGGGCTAAAGGAGACGATGCCGCGTCGGGCGGCGGCGAGCCAAGGAGGAAGGGGACATGCGGCTTTTGACGCGTTCGGATTTCGATGGACTGATTTGCGCGGTGTTGCTCAAGGAAGCTGGCGTCATGGACGAGTGGGTGTTCGTGCATCCCAAGGACGTCCAGGACGGCAAGGTGGAATGCGGGCCGGGCGACATTCTGGCCAACGTGCCCTACGCCCCGGGCTGCGGGCTGTGGTTCGACCACCACACCAGTGAGGCCGACCGGCTGGGCGACATCGAATTTACCGGCGTGTCCAAGCCTCTGCCGAGCTGCGCCCGGGTCATCTGGGAGTACTACGGCGGCCATGACCGTTTCCCCGCCCGTTTCGACGAGATGCTGGCTTACGTCGACCGCTGCGACAGCGGCGATCTGCTCCCCGAGGAAGTGGCCAAACCCACCGGCTGGATTCTCTTAAGCTTCCTCATGGACCCGCGCACCGGCCTTGGCCGCTACCGCGACTATCGCATCAGCAATTACCAGCTCATGATGCACCTGGTGGAGCTGTGCCGCACCCAGCCCGTGGAGGCCATCCTGGCCGATCCCGACGTGGCCGAACGGGTCAAGCGCTATTTCGAGCAGGAGGAACAGTTCGCAGGCATGCTGCGGCAGCGTTCCCGGCAAATCGGCAAGACCTTGCTTATTGACCTGCGCGAGCAGGAAGAGATTTACACCGGCAACCGGTTCACGGCTTATGCGCTTTTCCCCGACGCCGAGGTCAGCGTCCAGGTCATCTGGGGCAAGGCCAAGCAGAATGTGGTGCTGACCGTTGGCAAGTCGATTTTCGACCGTTCCAATCCCGTGGACATCGGCCGTTTGATGCTGTCCTACGGCGGCGGCGGCCATCGCAACGTCGGCACCTGCCAGGTGCCCGAAGGGGATGCCGAGCAGGTCATTGCCAAGGTGATCGCGGTGTTAAACGGCGACGCCGCCATGGACGCCTAGAGCGCGACGTCCTTTCGCCAACGCAGCGGCGGGCCGGGCCATCCGGCCCGCCGCTTTTCGCCTCGCCGCCTTTTTCCCAAGGATTGCCCGTGACCGACGCCAAAGCGCCTCCCGCGCCCCCAGCTCCTGAAGACCTGCTCGCTTCCTACCATTTCGAGTTGCCCGACGCCCTGATCGCCGAACGGCCGTGCGCAGTCCGCGACGCCTGCCGCCTCATGGTGCTTGACCGGGCCGCCGGCAGCGTGGGCCACCGCGTGTTTACCGATCTGCCCGACCTGCTCCCCGAAGGCGCGCTCTTGGTCGTCAACAACACCAAGGTCGCCCCGGTGCGGCTTCTCGGCAAACGCCCCACCGGCGGCGCGGCCGAATTCCTGCTCCTCACCCCCGTGGCGCTGCTTAAGCCGCAAACCGATCCGGCCACCGGCTGGACCCACGCCCCGGCTGCGGGCCTGCTGCGCGTCTCCCGGCCGCCCCGGCCCGGCGACCGCATCGACTTCGCGCCCGATCTGGCCGTCACCGCCGTCTCGCGCGGGGCTTTTGGCCATACCGAGGTGACGCTGTCCTGGCGCGGCGAACTGCCGGCCATCCTCACACGCATCGGGCATGTGCCCCTGCCCCCCTATATCCGCCGGGCCGACGACGCGGCCGACCGGGAAACCTACCAGACCGTCTACGCCCGCGACGACAAGCTCGGCAGCGCCGCCGCGCCCACCGCCGGCCTGCACTTCACCGAGGAACTCCTGGCGCGCCTGGCCGGGCGCGGCTTTGGGCTCACCGCCGTCACCTGCCACGTCGGCCTGGGCACCTTTTCACCCGTTCGCGTGGAGGATCTGCGCGACCACGCCATGCACAAGGAATGGATCGAGGTGTCGCCCGAGGCCGCCCAGGCCGTGTCCCGGGCCAAGGTCGAGGGCCGGCCGGTCATCGCCGTGGGCACCACCGCCGCCCGGACCCTGGAGGGCGCTTCCCGCGAGGCCGGAGCCTTTGGCCCCTTCGCCGGCTTCACCGACATCTTCATCCGCCCGGGCCACCGCTTCGCCGTGGTGGACGGGATGGTCACGAATTTCCATTTGCCTGGATCATCGCTGGTGATTATGCTGGCCGCCCTGGCCGGAAGAGAGTCCATCCTGGCTGCCTACGGGCAGGCCGTTGCTTCCGGCTACCGCTTTTTTTCCTACGGCGACGCCATGTTGGTCCTGTAGCCGTCTGGCGTCTCCCCACCGTCTGGAACATTCGGGCCGGGGCGCGCTCCTGTGTTGGCGCGCGCCGATCCCTTGCCCGCCAAGGAGAAACAGATGTCGCGGATTGTCATCGACGAGCAGCGCTGCAAGGGCTGCCTGCTTTGCGTCGAGGCCTGCCCCAAGTCCATCATCGTGGCCTCCTCGCGCTTCAACGCCAAGGGCTACAAGGTCGCAGAACTGCCCGAGGCCTCGATGGACAAATGTACGGGCTGCGCCTCCTGCGCCCAGATGTGCCCGGACGTGGCCATCACCGTCTGGCGCACGGCCAAAAGCAAAGCCATGGAGAACGAGTGATGTCGGCCAAACGCATCTTTATTAAGGGCAATGAAGCCATCGCCCATGGCGCCCTCGACGCCGGCTGCCGTTGTTACTTCGGCTATCCCATCACCCCCCAAAACGACATCCCGGAAATGCTGTCCTCGGCCATGCCGGCCGCCGGCGGCGAATTTGTCCAGGCCGAGTCGGAAGTGGCCTCGGCCAACATGCTGCTCGGCGCGGCCGCCTGCGGCGTGCGGGCCATGACCTCCTCCTCCAGCCCCGGCGTCTCGCTCATGCAGGAGGCCATCTCCTACATGGCCGGCTCCGATCTGCCCGGCGTAGTCGTCAACATGAACCGAGGCGGCCCGGGCCTTGGCGACATCGGCCCGTCCCAGGGCGACTACTTCCAGTCGGTCAAGGGCGGCGGCCACGGCGACTACCGCACCCTGGTCCTGGCCCCCGGCTCCTGCCAGGAGTGCTACGACCTGACCTTCGAAGCCTTTGAGCTGGCGTTCAAGTACCGCAATCCCGTGCTCATCCTGGGCGACGCCATCGTCGGCCAGATGAAGGAGCCGGTGGCAAGGCGCGAACCCCTGCCCATCGACCCGGCCGAAGGCGGCGACTGGAAGCTCACCGGACGCGGCCAGCGCGCCCCGCGCATCCTCAAGTCGCTCTTCCTCGACGACGGCGCCCTGGCCGGCCAGAACATCCGCCTGCGCGACAAGTACGCCGCCATGGCCACCGAAGTACGCTACGAGGCCTTCGAGACCGCCGACGCCGAACTGGTCGTGGTGGCCTACGGCTCCATCGGCCGCATCGTCAAATCCACGGTGCGCGCCCTGCGCGCCCAGGGACTCAAGGTGGGCCTGCTGCGCCCCATCACGCTTTTCCCCTTCCCCGAGGCGGTCCTTCGCGACCTGGCCGGGCAGGGCAAGCGGTTTCTTACCATCGAGCACAACCTCGGCCAGATGGTCGACGACGTGCGTCTGGCCGTGCGCGGCCTGGCCGATTCCGAATTTTTCGGTTTCCTGCCCGGCAACATGCCCACGCCCGAAGACTTCGACGCGCCCGTGCGCGCCGCTGTGAAGGGGGCCTAACATGTCGGAACAGCTTGTTTTCACGCGCCCGGAAGTGCTGGCCGACGTGGCCACCCACTACTGCCCCGGCTGCCAGCACGGCGTCGTCCACCGCATCGTGGCCGAATGCCTGGAAGAATTCGGCCTGGTGGAAAAAACCATCGCCGTCAGCTCCATTGGCTGCTCGGTCTTTCTCTACAACTACATCCTCGTCGACACCGTGGAAGCCCCCCACGGCCGCGCCCCGGCCGTGGCCACCGGCGTCAAGCGCGCCCGCAAAGACGCCTTCGTCTTCGCCTACCAGGGCGACGGCGACCTGGCTTCCATCGGCATGGCCGAGATCATGCACGCCGCCAACCGGGGCGAGCGCATCTCCGTCATCTTCGTCAACAACACCGTCTACGGCATGACCGGCGGCCAGATGGCCCCCACCACCATGGTGGGCCAGAAAACCACCACCTGCCCCGCCGGACGGTGCATGGAACGCGAAGGCGGCCCCATTCACATGTCCGAGATCATCGCGACGCTTGGCGGCGTGGCCTACTGCGCCCGCACCGCCGTCAACACGATAAAAAACATCGCCCAGACCAAGCGCGCCATCCGCCGCGCCTTCGAGACCCAGATAAACGGCGAAGGCTTCGGCTTCGTCGAGGTCCTGGCCACCTGCCCCACCAACTGGCGCATGACGTCGGTTGCCGCCAACGAGCGCGTGGGCAAGGAAATGATCCCCGAATTCCCGCTCGGCGTCTTCAAGG
>JAEZEM010000246.1 GCA_023417745.1 Pseudomonadota bacterium | reverse complement strand
GATGGGGCTTGCCTTATGGCCCGTTTGGCCTTACCTCATGACGTGCTCGGGATGTCGGAAAACGAATGGGATATGTCGCCGCTTACGGGCGTCGCCGGGCGACGCCGTTCATGACGCCGCAAAAGGCGCGTCGCTTGCTGGCGGCCGGTTTTCCACACGGCCGTCCTCTCCCGGGCCTTCCCCGAAACCTCGTCTCCGTCACGCCCCGGCGTCCCGGCGCGGCAGGCTCGACCTGCCCGGTCGGCAGCGGCGCGGCTGGCCGGATTTCGCGACCAAAGGCGGCGCGGATCTGCTATGGACAATAAAGAAGGCACCGAGAACCCCGACGCCGGCAAGACCTCCGAAGCCGTGGGCAGTCTGGGCCTGTCGTTTTCCGACAGGGAAAAAAAGAACCTCATGACGTTTCTCTCCATCGGGATCATCCTGGTGGAGTTCGCCGTCACCATCGCCGCCGTCTGCTACGGGATCATCAAATCCACCAAGCTGCCGGATGGGACCATCGAATTCCAGTTTCCGTGGATACCCTACGGCGTGGCCGTCATTGTCGCGCCGGTGGCCATCATGCTCATGGTCAACATCATCGGCCTGGGTTTCACCCGTATTTTCAAGGGTGATCCGGCCATGGACGAGGAGCAGCTGCGCTACATGCCCGAGCGCCTGCGCCGGCTCATCGCCTTGTCCCGGGGCTTGCCCTCCATCATTTTGCTTGGAGGCATGGTTCTTGTAGGAGCCGCGCTGTACTACCTGGACGCCGTTATCCAGGCGATCTTGCGCATAGGCGATCATGTCGAGGTCATCGCCCCGTGGGTCATGGCCGGACTGGTGGCGGCATGGTGCGTGTCCTATCTGGTGCGGATGTGGTTCATGTACAAGACCCGCCGCATGCATGAGGAATTCGCCTTCCGCCGCGAGGTGCTCGAGCGAACGGGAATCGTCATCGTGGACAACCGCAAGCACATTGCCGCCGATGGCCGCACCATCGGCGAACATGGCAACGTTCTCCCCGGGCGCGTCATCGACGTGCTCCCCCCCGGGGAGTCCGACGCCGACAAGGATGCGCCATGACCGACGCCGACGCTCTGGGCCAGAAAGCCCGGGAGATCCTGCTGGCCCGCGTGGCCCGCACCGAGGACGCCGGCCGGGCCGAGGCCCTGACCGCCTTTGTGGGGCTGGCCAGGCCCGACCTCGGGCCGGATGCCGCGGCCATCGTGGCCGAGACAGCGCCGCGCCTTTTGCCCAAGCTCACCGAGAAATGGGTGGGCCTGTTCGTGGACCGGCTCATGGAGACCGTGCCCCACGTGCAGATCGCCGAATTGTGCGACGGCACGGCGGAAAACGAAGCCGCCCTGGCCCTGGCCTACGTCATGTTCCTGGAGTCGGCCCGCATGGAAAAGCAGATCGCCGAGGATCTGGCCGCCTGCGAGTTGCCGTCCGGCGCGGACGGCGTCGACGCCGCCGCCGAAGCCTGCCGCCGGCTGGCCGTCGCCGAGGAACATCGACGCCTGACCATGCAGGAAAAGGCCGCCGCCTACCGCCGGGACAAGCGCCGGGACAACTAGGCCCCGCGCCTCGGAAAATGCCGGGCATTTTCAGGGGATGCCGAGAGCTTGGCCCGTCGCGCCGCCCGCCGTCCGGCCCTTGCAGATGCCGGGAACGTCCCGAGTCCGTCGCCGCCCATTGGTCGCGTCCAGGCCAAACCCGGGGTAGCCCGCCGTCCATGGCCCGTCCGGCCGCCGACTTTCCATCGGCCTGCCGGCTGCGGCGGACAGGCGATCCCCAGCCAGGGGGCGAGCCATGCCGCAGATCCTGTTTCACCGCCGTCGCGAGGACGGCGCGACGTCTGTCGAGTACGCCATCATGGCCAGTCTGATCGCGGCCGTGGCGGCCGCCGCCGTCACCCAGCTCGGGCTTATGGTCCTGCATCTTTTTCAGATCGTGGCCGGCCTGTTTTCCTGACGTCGCCTCGTCCGTTCTGGCCGTATCCCTTCAATGGCAAGCCCCCGAAGCCCGCTTGGCGGGATTCGGGGGCTTTTGACTTTGGAGGAGGCAAACCGGAAGTGACTTGCTCAATCCGGGGAGTTCTGCTCTCGCCGGGACCCTTTACCCCTTTGCAGGGAGGGTCCGGGAGGGGCTTACCCCCTCCCGGCCGCCGGAGGCATCTTCTCCCATGACTACGCAAACATGGCGCAGATGACTTCGAAGTGGGCCTCGGCCGTTTCCACCAGTTCCGGCAGGTCGGCCGGGGTCAGGCGCACGGCTTCCCAGGCGGCGTGGTCGTAGCGCGGGACCAGCCGTTCGCCGCTGCAGCCGGGCAGGGTCGCCCCGGCCACGGCGTCGGCCACGCACACGATGGCCGCTTCCAGGGGCGCGTCGGCTGTGGCCGGGGCGTGGTGCCGCCAGACGGCCTGTTCCAGGCTTTCCGGGAAGCGCCATTTGCGCAGGAGCATTCCCCCGAGTTCGGCGTGATCGAAGCCGAGGAGTTCGCGTTCAACGGCCACGAGGTGCTTGCCTGAAGCCGCCGCTTGGGCCATGGCCGCTCCGGCCGCTTCCGGCGTCTGCTTGAACAGCACCAGCCGACCGATGTCGTGGAGCAGCCCGGCCACGAAGAACCGTTCCGGGCTGGGGTCGGACAGTCGCACGGCCAAAAGCTTGGCCACCAGCCCCACGCCGATGGAATGCCGCCAGAATTGGCGCATATCGATGCAGCCGGCCGGAATGTCCTTGAAAAGCGGCATCACCGACACGCCCATGGCCAGGGTGGAGAGCTGGTTGAGGCCAAGGAGCATGACCGCCCGGGACAGGGTGTCCACCGGTCCTGGCGGCAGTCCGCCCGAGACGCGCAGGGTCCGGGCGTAAAACGCGCTGTTGACGAGTTTCAAGAGCTTGGCCGTCAGGCTTGGGTCCTTGCTGATGACGGCGGCGGCCTCTTCCACGGTGGAGCCCGGATCGCTTAAGACCTCGCGGATGCGCATGAAGACTTCGGGCAGGGAGACGAGCACCGGATCGGCGGCCAGGATGGCTTCGGGGGTGGGGACCTTGTCGATCCCCTCGCGGCCGCAAGCTGGCGGCCGAGTCGGGCGTGAGGCGGCCAGGGCCTCGGCCCGAGCCAGGGCCAGTTCGACCAGGGCCGCGGCCAAGGGCGCGTCGGCGGGCAGATGGGCCAGACGGCGGCGGGCGGCCTCTTCGGGCGAGCCGGCCGGTTCGGCGGCCGTCTCCGGCGTGGTCTTGGCGGCGGACTCGGCCGTGGCTTCGATGTCGCGTATGCGCCAGCCGCGCAGCCATTTGAGGTGGCTTTCGGCCAGCACCGTGCCGGCCGGCAGGCGGTAGCGGCCGTCGGGGCTTTCGATCTCGGCGGCCAGCACCATGCCGGCCCGGATATTTGCAAAGGGAATGGTAGGCATGGGCCGTCCCTTGTGCCGGCGGCGGCCGGCGGCGGAAGTGCGCTCCGGGCCGATCCCGGGGAAAGTCAGCCTTTGCCAAGCCTTACCAGCGCCGGGCCGTGGCGGCAAGGGGCAGAGGTCACCCGTTTCGGGGTTCCCCCGTCGGCCGGCATGGCCTATAAGGGCCGTCCGGAGGCGATATGACCATATCCCCGCTCATTACCGGCGACGGCCAGCTCGTGGACATCGGCGACGTGCGTTACAACGACGAGCTTGCCGCGCCCCAGGCCTATGGCGTCATGCGGTTTTCCCACACCAGCGACGCGCTGCGCGGCCTGGTGCGCGACCTGCGCGACCGGGCCGCCCGCGAGAGCCGGCCGCTCACCGACTTCATGGACATAAGCGGCCGCAGCGGCCATTCCCGCATTGGCCTGGACATCCATCTGACCGGCGAAGCGCCGCAGGTGTCCGACGCGGCGCGCACGGTGGAGCTGCCGGTGGCCGTCACGGCCCTTAATGCCGTGCTGGCCGAATCCCTGGCCGATCTGCGCGGGCTTTGCGCTGCCGACGGCGTGGATTTCGGCCGGCTTTTTATCCCGCGCGGGCCGGCCATCGGCCACGAGGCCATTGCCGAGGCCATGGAGCGCGGCTGGCTGCTGTTGCCGCGAAAGCACAGCCTGGCCGAGGACGGCGTGGTGGAGATCGTGCTCGAAAACTTGCGCTACGTGCTGTCCGCCAGGCTCCTGGGCGTCGGGCGCAATTTCGCCGAGATGGTGGTCAAGGGCAAGCACGGCCTGGGCATTTTCCAGAGCGTCTCTCCGGGCGGCCTGCCGCCCCTGCTGGCCGCCAAGGAATTTATGGTGGGCGCGGTGCATATCGCCCTGGGGCCTTTCACCGCCTTTTTGGAGCGCCCGACCAACCGGGCCGGGGTGTTCCATCTGGCCTCGCGGCTCCTGGACGGCATCCGCACCTCGGGCATCGCCACGCCGCGTCAGGTGGAGCTCTATAACGGCGGCGAGGAAGCGGCCGAGACCGACGGGTTGGCCGTGCGCTTAAAGCTCTATCCGCCCGACGGGCAGGTGGCCAAACTGGCCGAGCGGGTGCTGGCCCCGGGCCGCAGCCGCGAGGTGCTGGGCGCCGGCGTCGATTTCGCCGACCTCACCGACGTTTTCACGCCTTCAGTCGCCCGCACGCTTTTCGACGAAGTCACCGTCGATCCGGGCCAGGGCGGCATTTACGGCCGCATCCTCATGCCCAGCAAGATGATCGCCATCCCCTGGGAGCAGGAGGAGGGCGTGTGGCTGCGGGAATTCCAGTGGCGGCTGGTCTACGAATACGCCCGGGGCAACGTGCCCGAGGGCGTGCTGACCGGCGAGGAGATTCCCAAGCGGATGCGGCCGTTCCTCGACGACCTCAAGTACGTCGGCGGCGAGCAGAACCTGTCCAAGGTGTTCGTGTCCGACGCCTTGCCGCCGGCCGACACCTTGCGGGTGCTCAAGCGCAACGGCATTGGCGTGGTGGCTTCGCGGGGCATGGGCTGCGAGCCGGGCAAGGCCTGCCGGCTGCCGCATTTCCGCATGGACCAGACGCTGTATGAAGAGCTGGTGCGCCTGGAAGGCGAGGGGATGCGCTTTTACATGCTCCTGGAGGTAAACGGCCAGGCCCAGGTGCGGGAGTTTTTCCGGGGGCTGTGGGTGACCCATGAAGGTCGCGAACGCCTGCCGCGCATCCACACCACCATGGCCATGTTCGGGTCGGCCTGCGACGTGCTGGGGCCGGTCTTGACCGATCCCATCGCCGCGTTCCTTAAAAACATGCGCGACCATCCGCGCCTGGGCGAGGGCTTTGCCGTGGCCCACGGCTCGGGGCCGGGGGTCATGCGCATCGTGGACGACGCGGCGGCGGAGCTGGGCATTTTCCGCATGGGCGTGGGCATCGACGCCGAGGAGATCGGCCAGACGCCCAATTTCGCGCCCGAGGCCGTGGCCCAGTTCACCAACTTGGCCATGAACACCCGCCAAGACATCCTGGACCGGCGCTCGCTATTTAAGATCTTCAACCTCGGCGGCTTCGGCACGAGCTACGAGGTGAACATGGCGCTGACCTTTTTAAAGATCGGCCAGTGCCTGCCCGCGCCCTACATCTTCATTGATCCGCTGGGCCTGGGGCGCGGCGGCGAGCCGTTCTGGCGCGATACCCTGCGCCAGTTCGAGACGCTGACCAGCGATCTGGCCGGCGGCGGCCAGACCCTTGGCCCGCTTGGGCCGCGCTGGGTGGCCAACTGCTGTCACGAGGTGCGGGCTTACGAGGAAGGCTACGCCGTCATGGCCGCCTTCGTGGACGACCCGGCCGCCTACTGGCGCGAGCACGGCATCGCCTTCGACCGGGTGCGCTTTGCCCGGGACAACCTCAAGAAGGCCGGCGTGCCCATCCCGCCCTACATCGAGGAAGCGCTGGAAGGGGAGTAGGGGAAGGGCGTCGGGCGTCTTGCTTTGGGAGCATGATGCGTGTGTTACATGCAGCTAACATAGTAAAATAATGCTAAATTCTTAAGAATATCAGGTCAGGATACTCCGCTCCATTTGGCAGGATGCAGAGGGTCGGCGGCTCTTGTTCTGGTCAATCCAGACAAGCATTATGAAAAGCCTCTGATGTAAAAAGAATACTGGGCGGCCACCTACAGTAGGAAGGAGGCCGCCTATAATCCACTCATCGAAGACTAAGCGTTAGCTCGCACCTGCTTGTCCTCGCCATGCTCCCCGGGCCTACGGCCACTCGGTCACTTTACCCGAAAGACACCTAGGCTAAAGAAACTAGACAGGACACTTAAGACGCGAGACCCAGTAATCAATGTCTGTCAAGACATTGACAGCACTTGAGCGTCTCTACAGACCAGTGTCAGCCAGAGCGTCGGCCACGAACTAATGCGTTAGCATTCTCTAGCGTGGCTCGAAGCAATTCTTCAACCCCGCCAACAGCTTTAAGTCTAGCTTCGCGAGCTGCCGCACCAGAACAAAATCTTCCATCTGGAAGAAGTAGTTTGGAGCACCAAGAGTCAGTGCTTTTGGTGTCGCGAAGTTTATTGCGTTGATGCTTTGAGATTTTGACAACCTTCGACATGGCCTGCCTCCTTAGTATGAGGACCGAATAGATGAAAGTTTTGTCTTGCCGTGGGGTTCTTCTAGGTCACCGTTTAAAATTACATATTCACACTGTGAGATAACAGTGTTAAGCCTATTTTTCTTAAATTCTTGGATAGTTGTGTCATTCGCAGCAGCTCTTTTATAGTCATATACTGGGGTAACGCTATTCTTGGGCGCTCTTACTATTATTCGTAACTGTTCAACTCGCCAAACATCGTCTTCCAAGTCTTTCACGGTATAGGTATCGCTTTTCATCTTAAATGCCACCTTATTGTAGGAGTTGTTCAGAAGATGTTCCTGGACTTGTCTATTGTCAATAGATTTTTATAAAATTTATATTCAATATTTTTAATGATTTACATAGATATCTCCTTTGTGAGCTGCCTGGAATTTAATTCAATTAAGGTGGACTTTACTGAAACATGGTTCTTCGGCCCGGATAACCGCCGGAGTTGGATAACTATTGGAGAATCAAGAATGTCTTGAGAAGATCGATTTTGTCCGGCCGGGCTTATTCGATCTTCAAGAATACCAAATTATTTCAATAGATTTAGTAGAGGTAGGGCGTCAGTGGGCTGGGCATTCGGCTTTGACCGAAGTTGTTACAAGGGTCTGCGAGAGATTCGCAGGCCCTTTTTCGTGGCCGACTTGGGGGGGAGCTTGGGGGGTAGCTTGGGGGGGCGGCAAGGCCGCGCGGCCCTATGCGCCGCCGAAAAGGGCGGCGATGGCCCCGAGCAGCGTCTGGGGAAACAGCCCGAGGCCAACCAAGCCGGCGGCCATGACGCCAAGGGCCAGGGTTCCGGCCGGGCCGGTCGCGCCAACGACGGCCGGGTGGGCGATGAGCGACTCCCGCATGTAGAGCGCGGCCAGCAGGCGCAGCGCATAGAACACGCCGACCACGGCCGTGACGATGCCGAACACCGCCAGCCCGACATAGCCGGCCGACAGGGCCGCGCCAAAGACCAGGAACTTGCCGACGAAACCGGCCGTGGGCGGCAGGCCGGCCAGGGAGGCCAGACCGATGGCCAGGACGCCGGCCCGCCAGGGATGGACGTAGCCCAGGCCCCGGTAGGCGGCGATGTCGTCGCGGTCGCCGATCTCGGCCGACAGCGCGCCCACCGCGCCGAAGGCGGCCAGATCCATGAGCGCGAAGGCGGCCAGGTAGAACAGCGCCGCCTCGCCGCCGCCGTCGTTGACGGCCATGGCGGCCATGAGGATGTAGCCCATCTGGGCGATGGAGGAATAGGCGAGCAGGCGCTTGACGCTGCCCTGGGCCACGGCCCCGAGATTGCCCACGGCCATGGTCAGGCCGGCGCCCACGGCCAGGGCCGGCCAGAGCAGTTCCTTGGCCTCAGGCGAGACTTCCGAACAGACATGGAGCAGGGCGGCGGCGGCGGCGGCCTTGGACCCCGAGGACAGGAAGGCGGCCACCGGAGCCGGCGTGCCCTGGTAGACGTCGGGCGTCCAGAGGTGCACCGGGGCCAGGGACAGCTTAAATCCCACGCCGACCAGGACCAGGGCCAGACCGGCGGCGGTCAGGGGGCCGGGCGCGGCCAGGGAGGCGGCGATCTCCATGGAGCCGGAGGCGGCGTAGAGAAGCGCCATGCCGAAAAGGAGCACGGCCAGGGCCATGGCCCCGGGCAGGAAATACTTGAGCGCCGCTTCCGTGCCCAGGTTGTCGTCCAGGCGGGCGGCGATCATGGCGTAGAGGCACAGCGAGGCCAGCTCCAGCCCCACGGCCAGCATGATCCAGTTGTCGGCGTCGGCGAGAAGGAGCATCCCCAAGGCCGACCACAGGAGCAGGCCGTAGAGGGCGTCGCCGGCAAAGCCCCGGCGGGCGGCGTAGCGGGCCAGCAGGCAAATGGTCGCCAGGGCGATGACGGAAAGCAGGCCAGCGTAGAAGCAGGCGATGGGGCTGCCGCCTTGGGGGCCGGCCACGGCCCACAGCCCGGGCAGGGCGGCGAACAGGGCAGCGGTGGCGGGGTAAAAGCCGGTCGGCACGGACCGGAGCATGGACAGGCACAAGACGAGGAGTCCGCCGAAGGCCAGGCAGAGGTGGGGGAAATAGGCGACGACAAAGGCGCTCATGACGTTCCTCGCTTAGAGGCCCGGCCAGACGCGGGCGGCAATGGCGTTTAGCGGCTCGGCGGCCAGCCCCAGGACCGGCCCG
>JAEZEM010000239.1 GCA_023417745.1 Pseudomonadota bacterium | reverse complement strand
GGTTCCTGGGCGCTCGTCAGTTCAATGCCGCCCTGGGGCGTTTGCCGCAACATGCCGTAGACCGTGGTTTTGCGGGTTTCCTCCTGAGTCTCGCCGACGCCCGGCAGGGCAAGACAGACGCCCAGGACAAAAGCCAGGGCCATGAAGCGGGTAACCATGCGACGCATAACGCCTCCTCCGTGAGATCGCTTTCGGGTATCAGAGCCGGCGCGTTTTGCAAACGCGGGATTCCCGATCATCGCGGTTGAAAAAAAACCGCACCCAGGTATGAAGGAGTCTACTGGAGGCCGGCATGAACGACGCCCAACACAGCGGCTCGCGGCAGACCTGGAAAAACTGGCTCATCGCCATCCTTATTTGCATCGCGGCCGGCGAATTCGTCCTGCTGGCCCGCGCGCCGGCTCCTGCGCCTGAGCCTCCCGCGCCCCAGGCCCCGGCCACCGCCCAAGCCCCGGCTCAGCCGGCCGCGCCCCAGAACCTCGACGCCGTGCGCGTGGCCGGACTGGCCATGGACCCCGAGCGCGGGCGCTATCTGCTGGCCGCCTTTGACCGGCCCGTGGCCGGGGCCCGCGAAGGGGCCTCCCCGGCCGCCGATCCGGCCGCCATAGAGCCGGCCATCCCCGGCCGCTGGACCTGGGCGTCGCCCTACATGCTGCGCTTCGAGCCCAAGGACGGTTTTGCCCAGGCCACCGTCTACACCATCGCTTTCAAGGGCCAGGATTTTCTTGCCCCGCCCCAGACCCTGGCCGGCAAGGATTCCTGGCAGGCCAGCTACGGCAGCTTCGAAGTGGCCCGGCTGACCGCCCATCTCGAACCCGCCCCGGAAGGCGGGGCCATGGTGGTGGTTCGCGGCGAGGCGGCCTTTAACCGCTCCGTCGATCCCAAGGCCCTGGTCAACCACATAAAGCTCATCGATCCCCGCGCCCCGGACAAACCCGTGTCCGTGTCGCTGACCACCACCTACGCCGCCAAGAAGCTCGAATTCGTCTCCGACCCCATCGAAAAGACCCCACAGCAACGCGACGTCAAAATCGTCATCACCCCGGGGTTGCGCCCGGAAAAGGGCAGCATAGGACTTAGCCGCGAGGCCGTGGCCGTCATCCCGGTGGCGCTGGACCCCAATTTGCGTCTGCGCGAGGCCAAGGCCGTGTCCGAGGAAGGCATGGCCGCCGTGCGCCTGCTCATGTCCACGCCCGTGGAAGCGGGCGAGGCCACGGCCGGCCACATCCGCATTGAGCCGGACCTGGCCACGGAGCTGTCCGCCGACGGCGCGGAGCTCATTTTAAGCGGCGAATTCGAACCCGGCCGGGAATACGCCGTCACCCTGGAAAAGGGGCTGACGGCCGGCGACGGCGCGGTGCTCGGCGAAAACGCCGTCAAGACCGTGCGCATCCCGGATCTGGCCCCGTCGGTCGATTTCCGCGACCAGGGCGTGTTCCTGTCGCGCAACGGCTACAAGAACCTGGCCGTCAAAAGCGTCAACGCCACCGCCGCCGAGGTGTCCATCGACCGGGTCTATTTCAACAACATGTTCCCGCTTTTCACCATGGACTACTCCGCCTTCGAGGACGACTACGGCGGCGGCGGGGTCAATTCCAACCTGGGCGACCGCATCTTCAGCGACCGGGTGCCGCTGCGCCACAAGAACAACGCCGCCGAGATCACCCCGGTCAATCTGGAGAAATACATCCAGGGCCATGAGCCTGGACTCTACCGCATCGCGCTGACCGTCCCGGGCAAGTTCGAGGGCTACCAGCGGTTCGTGTGCCTCACCGACATCGGCATCATCGCCAAGTCCGGCCCCGGCGACCTGCTGGTCTGGACCGCCTCGACCACCACCCTGGCCCCCCTCGCCGGGGCCTCGGTCAAGGTCTTCTCCCACCAGAACCAGGAGATCGCCGCCGGCGTGACCGACGCCCAGGGACTTTTCCGGGCCAAGGTGACTCCCCGGTCCAACGCCGACAAGCGCCCCTACCTCGTCGTGGCCCAGAAAGGCTCGGACGTGAGCTTCCTGCTCTACGACCGCTTCCGGGCCGATGACGCCGGCCTCGACGTCGGCGGCGCGGTCATGCCGGCCGCCGGCTACACCGCCTTCGTCTACGGCGAGCGCGACATCTACCGCCCGGGCGAGACCCTGGAAGGGCTGGCCGTGGTGCGCGACGTGCGCCTGGGCGTGCCGCCCTCCATGCCGGTGCTCATCCGCCTGTCCGACCCCCAGGGCCGCAAGATCGGCGAGCAGGCCGCCGTCACCGGGGCCGAGGGCGCGGTCAGCCTCAAGCAGGCCCTGCCCAGCCAGTCCCTGACCGGGGCCTACAGCCTGGAAATCGTCACCGGCGAGACGGTCATCGGCCAGTACCGCTTCCAGGTCGAGGAGTTCGTGCCCGACCGCATCAGCGTGTCGCTGAGCGCCGAAACAGCCAAGGCCGAACCCGGCCAGCCTGTGGCCTTTGGCGTCGTCGGCCGCTACCTCTTTGGCGCGCCCGGGGCCGATCTGCCCGTGGAAGCCCGGGGCCGCCTCGTCAAGGCCGCCTTCGCTCCCAAGGGCTACGAGCAGTACGTGTTCGGCGACCCGGAACGCAGCTTCGAGGACAGCGAATTTTTCCAGGAATCGGCCACCCTGGACGCCGAGGGCAAGGCCTCGTTTTCGGCCGAACTGCCCGGTGACCTGTCGCCGCCGGCGGCGCTGGAAGCCGTCTTCACGGCCCGGGTGCGCGAGGGCGGCGGCCGGGGCGTGGCCGGGCTTGTGCGGATGCCGGTCCATGTCTACGCCGCCTATCCGGGGCTTAAGCGCCTTACCAGCGACGCCCTGCCCCCGGGCAAGCCGGCCGCTTTCGAGTGCGTGTCCGTGGCCAGCGACGGCAAGCTGGCCGCCACCAAGACCCTGACGGCCACGCTTTTCCGCGACCAGTGGCAGACCGTGCTGCGAAAGGACGGCGGCACGCTCAAGTACGAATCCGTGCGCGACCCCAAGCTGCTGGACTCCAAGGACGTGACGCTGACCTCCGGCAAGGGCAAGGTCAACTTCACTCCGCCGTCGTTTGGCAGCTACCGCCTGGTGCTCGAAGACCCCGAATCCGGCGCGGCCACCCAGCTCGAATTCTACGCCGGAGGCTTTGGCTACTCGCCCTGGGCCATGGAAAACCCGGCCCGCATTGAACTGAAGACCGACAAGGCCGACTACGCCTCGGGCGAGACGGCCAAGGTGCAGGTGCGCGCGCCCTTTGGCGGCAAGCTCCTCGTCGCCGTGGAAGGTACGGCCATCCATGACGTGCAGATCGTGGACCTGCCCGGCAACACCGGCGAGGTGCTTGTGCCCGTAAAGCCCGAGTATCTGCCCGGGGTGTACATCACGGCCACGCTGGTCAAAAAGACGGCCAACGTCGTGCCCGGCACGCCGTCCCGGGCCTACGGCGCGACCCCCATCGGCGTGGACAAGGCCTCGGGCAAGCTGCCGGTGGCCATTGCTGCGCCAGCCGAGATCCGGCCCGGCACGACCCTGGCCGCCGAGGTCTCGGCTCCTCCCGGCAGCCTTGTCACCGTGGCCGCCGTGGACGAGGGCATCCTGCAGCTCATCGCCCAAAAAACCGCCGACCCCTTTGCCGCTTTCTACGCCAAGCGCCAGTTGCAGGTGGAGACCAGCGACACCTTCGCCCTGCTCCTGCCCGAGGTCGCGCCCCTGGTCGGCAAGGCCCTGGCCGGCGGCGGCGACGGCCTGGAAGACCTGTCCGGGTTCGTGCGCTCCCAGAGTCCGGCGGCCCGGACCGTGGCCTTCTGGTCCGGCCCGGTGCTGGTCGGTCCCACGGGCAAGGCCGAGGTGCGCTTCGACATCCCCGAGTTCCAGGGCCAGGTGCGGCTCATGGCCGTGGGCCTGTCCGGCCGGCGCTTCGCCGGAACCGAGGCCAGGACCATCGTCAAAAGCCCGGTGGTCGTGCTGCCGAGCTTCCCGCGCTTCCTGGGCTTTGGCGACAAGGCCCAGGCCACGCTCACCGTGCGCAACGACACTGGCAAGGACGGCTCGTTCACCGTGGCCCTGTCCGCCGCCGGCCCGGTCTCGGTGGCCGGTTCGCCGCGCATCGTGTCCATCGCCAAGGGCGGCACGGCCAATGTGCCCTTTGATCTGACCGCCGCCCAGACCGAGGGGCTGGCCAGCCTGTCCATGGCCGTTTCCGGCAACGGCGAGACCACGGCCGACACCGTGACCCTGCCGGTGCGCTCGCCCCTGCCGCCGCGCACTTCGGTGCGCTCGGGAGCCCTCGAAACAGCCAGCCTCACCATCCCGGAACTGGCCTCGGGCGAGTTCCTGCCCGGCTCGGCCAAGCGCGACGTGGCCGTGGGGCCATACCCGCTCATCCGCTTTGCCGGCAATTTGAAGTCGCTTCTGGGCTACCCCTACGGCTGCCTGGAGCAGACCACCTCCAAGGCCTTCCCGCTGCTCTACTTCGCCGATCTGGCCCGGGCCATGGACCCGGGCAGCTTCGAGCGGGACAATCCGGCCGGCATGGTCCTGGCCGCCATCCGGCGCATCACCGGGATGCAGCTCTATAACGGCGGTTTTTCCATGTGGCCCGGCGGCGACGAGCCGCAAGCCTGGATGAGCCTGTATGCCGCCCATTTCCTGGTGGAGGCGGCGGCGGCCGGCTATCCGGCGGACAAGGAAGCCCTGGCCCAGGCCCTGCGCTTTGCCGCCGAGACCGGCCGCGAAGCCAAGCTCGACGCCCCCGACGGCCCCAAGCTCGCCGCCTACGCCCTCTACGTCCAGGCGAGGGCCGGCCGGGCCGACATCGGGGCCATGGACAACCTGCGCGACGCCTCGGGCAAGCCTCTGCCCGCCGAAGCGCGCGGGCTGCTCGGCGCGGCTTACGCCGCCGTGGGCAATGCCCGGGCCGCCGACAGGCTCTTTGCCGGGCCGCCGCCCTCGGGCGAGGCGCGCAAGGAGACCGGCGGGACGCTGGATTCCACCCTGCGCGACAAGGCGCTCTACCTCTCGGCCCTGCTCGACGCCGCCCCGGCCGATCCGCGCCTGGGCAGCCTGGCCGTGGAGGTCGGCCGGCTCCTGGAGGGCGAGGCCTACCCCTCCACCCAGGAAAACGCCTTCGCCCTTTTGGCCCTGGGCAAGTTCTACGCCCGCCAGCAGGCCAAGAAGCCCTTTGCCGGCAAGCTCTACGCCGGCTCCGGGCTGCTGTCCGACGTCACCAGCGCCAAGGTCTTAAGCCTTCGCGGCCTTGGCCAGCCCGGCGACCTGCGCCTGGACCTCGACCCGGGCTACCAGCCGGGCAGCTGCTACTATTCCGTGCGAACCCGAGGCATCCCCTCGGCCGCCGCCTACAGCCCCCAAGCCGCCGGCCTTGAAATCGCCCGGACCTACCTGACCCGCGACGGCAAGCCCATCGAGGGCAACACCGTGCCCCAAGGGGCGCTGGTCGTGGTCAAGTTCGCGGCCCGAGCCACCGCCGGCCCTGTGGCCAACGTGGTGCTCGAAAACCTGCTCCCGGCCGGCCTGGAGGTGGAAAACCCGCGCCTGGCCACCACCGAACGTCTGCCCTGGATGGAAGACCCGAGCGAGGGAGGCTCCAGCCACCTCGACCTGCGCGACGACCGCATCCTGCTCTTTGCCGATCTGCAAAAAGACAAGTGGCAAACCCACTACGCCTTGCTTCGGGCCGTGACCCCGGGCGTTTTCAGCCTGCCGCCGGCCCAGGCCGAGGCCATGTACGCCCCGGAACTGCGGGCCAGCGGCGAGGCGGCAACCTTTACCGTTTCACCGGCCGGGAGATAGCGCCGGCCTTGTATGGAAAAATTCAAACGACTGGTTGCTTCGTGCGTGCGCAGCAACGTTTCCGATTTGCACCTGCGGGCGGACAAGGCCGTGGCCGCCCGCAAAAACGGTCAACTGCACTTCCAGCGCGACATCGTCTTTAGCGCCGCCGAACTTGACGAACTGCTGGCCAGCCTGACCACCGATCGCCAGCGCCGCATCCTGGCCGAGCGCTGGTCCGTGGACTTCTCAGCCCGGCTGGCCGAGTCGCAGATGCGCTTCAACGCCTTCCACTCCGCCGGCGGCCTGGGCATGGCCGTGCGTTTCCTGCCGGCGGCGGCCCCGAGCTTCGAGGACTTGAACCTCCATCCGTCGCTGCGCGGGCTATGCGCCCGACCTTTTGGGCTTATCCTCATCTGCGGCCCCACGGGCAACGGCAAATCCACCACCATCGCGGCCATGCTGCGCGAGATCAACGAGACCCGCCCGGCTCATGTGGTGACCCTGGAAGACCCCATCGAATACCGCTTCGTGTCGGACCGTTCGCTTATTGACCAGCGCGAACTCGGGGCGCATTTTCAAAGCTTCGAGCAGGGGCTCCAGGACGTGCTGCGCGAGGATGCCGACGTCATTGTCGTCGGCGAGCTGCGCGAGCCGGAAACCATGCGCCTGACCGTAAACGCCGCCGAATCCGGCCATCTGGTCATCGCCACCCTCCACGCCGCCACGGCCGAGGAGGCGCTGTTGCGCCTGTGCAACGCCTTTGCCCCGGACGCCCAAGACTTCGTGCGCTCCCAACTGGCCTCCTGCCTGTGCGCCATTGTGGTGCAGCATCTGGAATTCTTGCCCAAGGCCGGCTTTCGCGCCCCGGTGCTGTCCATGGCCGTCAGCGCCCCGGCCCTGCGCAACATCATCCGGGAAAACCGCTTCAACCAGATCGAGAACCTCCAGCAGGCCGGCAAGGCCGACGGCATGTTCACCTTCGAGCGCTACCGCCAGGA
>JAEZEM010000221.1 GCA_023417745.1 Pseudomonadota bacterium | reverse complement strand
TCCTGGTCGTGCGCAAGCCCTGGCCGGGGATGCTTCGCGGCATCTGGGGGGCCAAGGACCGCTTCAAGCAGCAGTATTTCGCGGCGTTCAAGGGCTGCTACGAGTCCGGCGACGGGGCCAGACGCGACGAGGACGGCTATTTCTGGATCATGGGCCGGGTGGACGACGTCATCAACGTTTCCGGCCACCGCATGGGCACGGCCGAGATCGAATCGGCCCTGGTCTCCCACCCGACCGTGGCCGAGGCGGCCGTGGTCGGCATGCCCCACGACATCAAGGGCCAGTGCATCTACGCCTACGTGACCCTCAAGGCCGGCTACGACGAGAGCCAGGAGTTGTTGCAGGGCCTCAAGCTCCACGTGCGCAAGGAAATCGGCCCCATCGCCGCGCCGGAGGTGATCCAGTTCGCCCCGGGCCTGCCCAAGACGCGCAGCGGCAAGATCATGCGGCGCATCCTGCGCAAAATCGCCTCGGACGAAGTGGAGAGCTTAGGCGACACCTCGACCCTGGCCGATCCGAGCGTGGTGAACGAACTCATCGACGGCAAGAAGCGGTTGTTTGGGAAGTAGGCGACGAGAGGAAGAGAGAAGGATTTGAAAGGCCGCCCCGGGGGAGGAGAGAATCCTCGCCCAGGGCGGTTTTCTTTACTGCGGCGCAAGCCGCGTCGCGCTCTTTTCGGGGATCGGCAAGGAGATGAATACGGTCGTCCCATCTTCCTCGGACGTGGAAAAGCTGATTTGGCCGCCATGAGCTTCTGCTATCAATTTGGCGCTGTACGTGCCTAAACCTGTGCCAAATGGCTTTCCGAACGTAATATACTTATCAAAAAAATTATTTCTTATGCTTTCTGGAATGGCTCCGTGATTATGCACAAGGATATGCAGATCAACATCAGAATATATGCACGTGATTGTCACGGACTTTCCTCTCGGCGACGCCTCTAGCGCGTTTTTCAAAATATTGGTGATCATATCTTGCACAAGTATTTCTTCTCCAAAGCAACGATCATTCACTCTTACAGAATCATCTAAGTTTGTTTCTATTTGTATTTGCTTCATGTCTGCTATGGACGACAAACAAACCACCGCGTCGTGCATACAGTTTTTAACGCTGAACCATTTTGATTGCGGCCTGTATTTTCCCAGTTCAAGCAAAGCGATTTTTTCAGTAGAATCAACCAAACTGATGACGTGCTGCACAGCTCTCAAAATCCCGGGCACGAGAAGACGAATGTCGTCATCGATCCCATCTTCAAAAACAGTTTTCGCCAGAAGATGAAGGCTTGCCAGCGGCGCTTTGATGTCATGCCGCACTATTCTTTCAACTTCCAAACGGAACTGCTCATTCACCTTCCGATCTGTGATGTCATACACATATCCAATATATCCAGCAAATTCACCATCAGCGTCCTTGAATGGACATCCTATGTCTAAGATCCATCGGTATTCTCCGTCATGTCGACGAAGACGATACTCCATTTGGAAAAACTTCCGCGCGTGAAACGCTTCAAGATAAATAGCCAGGCATCGATCAAAATCCTCAGGATGCACCCCTTCCGCCCAGCCGTCGCCAATCTCCTGCGACATTTTACGCCCGGTAAAGGCCAGCCATGTGGCATTGAACCAGTCGCACTTGGCATCTTTCGCCGCACGCCAAATCAATGCTGGAGCTTCATCAAGAATCGTCAAATAAAAATCCGCGTCTTCTTTTGATCTTTTGTATTCTATATTGTCAACAACACGAGAAGAATCTTCAATATCCTTAAGCCGTTGGCGCAGAGCAATTAATTCTGCAACCAATTCGTCTTTTGATTTGTCATAATCCAGCATTTTACACTCCTTTGGAGCGAATGCTTTTACTGCTCTATCTCAGAGCACTCCATAGCATTCTGGCACATTCCTACCTCTCCTGATAATATTCTAAGGATGGCCTGCGCTTGAAACTATGCAAACAATTTCGTATCCTGTTAAATTAGCCCGCCAACGCACACGGTTTCTCGTCCACGTAAATCGGCCGTTGCTCGCCGTCAACGATAACACGACGGACGGATTGATCCAACAGCAATATTTTACAGCCGCAATGAAACCAGGGGCTGACTCAACCCTTTCCAACATACGCCTTCGGACAACAAAAGGGAACCACTTGAGCTGAACGCCCAGCATGATCGGTTTCAAGGGCACTGCTCCTTGGTGGAACAACGTCAAAAGTTGTCTACAGATTACCGGCAAGAGGAAGGCCGTTTGTTTTCTCAAATAAACCAACGGCTCTCGCGGCCAATTTCCGTCCCTCCTTCTCAGCGGTCTTCCTCCACGCCGTTTCATCCTGCCGAGCCGTAAACACCATAAAAAACCCGGCTCAGGCAATGGCCTGAGCCGGGTCATAGATTCGTATCATACGACAGTTACATGATATTTTCTACCCGAGCAAAATCCCCCGGGCCACTTCATCCTGCACGTCCGTCATAAACGGCACGCCGGTCTCCCGCTCGGTTTCGCGGTTAGCCGAGACGATGTCGCGACGGTCGATGGACGTGACCGCGAACTTGCGCGCGCCGGCCAAGAGCTGCTGCAATCCCGCGCCGAGCTTGTCGGCCAGAGTGCAGATGGCCACGGCGCCATACGGAATGTTTGCCATCTCGGCCGCGCCGACCTTTTCCTTCACCGTGGCGTAGGCCGCGAAGAGTTCCTCGGGCGTGCGGCCAATGTCCGTGACGGTCTTGGGCAGCGTGTCCCAGTTGCCGCTGACCGCCTCGCGGCGCGCGGGATTGAGCGCCCCCTCGATGTTGGAGCCCAAAAATCCCGGGATCATCACCGCGCGGCCCATGCACACGAGCTTCACGTAGGGCGCGCCCAGGGCCAGGGCCTTGAAGATGTGGTCTTCGCGGGCCAGGCCCCCGGCAAAGGACAGATCGACCACGCGGTGACCGCGCGAGGCGAGTAGCGCCGCGTACTCGGCGGCCTTGGCGTGGAGCAGGATGGAAGGCACGCCCCAGGTCTCCATCATGTTCCAGGGGCTCATGCCCGTGCCGCCGCCGGCCCCGTCAATGGTGAGCAGATCAAGCCCGGCGTCGGTGGCGCAGCGCAGGGAAAGGGCCAGCGCTTCCATGCCGTAGGCCCCGGTCTTGAGCGAAATGTTGCGGAACCCCAGCTTGCGCAGATAGGCGACGTTGGCGGCAAAGGCCTCGCGCACGGCGTCGTTGCCGGGAAGGTCGGTGTAGCCCAGGCGCGAATGGCGGGCGAAGCCCTTGACTGCGCCGTTCTTGAAGGCCTCGACCACGGCCGGGTCTTCCGGGTCCGGGTCCACGAGGTAGCCGCGCTTTTTCAGAAACAGCGCGTAGTCGAGGCTTTTGACCTCAATCTCGCCGCCGATATTCTTGGCTCCCTGGCCCCATTTGAGCTCCACCACCACTTTGTCGCCGTACTTGTCGGCCACGTACTCGGCCACGCCGTTGCGGGCGTCCTCGACGTTGAGCTGCACGATGACCGCGCCGTAGCCGTCGAAGTAGCGCAGGTAGCCGTCGATGCGCCGGTCGAGTTCCGGGGCGGCGGTGATCTTGCCGTTTTCAATGACGGCGGCCCGGTCCACGCCCACCACGTTCTCGCCGATGACGATGGGCAGGCCGGCCAGGGCGCAGCCAATGGCGAAGCTGTCCCAGTACTTGGCCGCGATAAAGGTCGACCCCAGCGCCCCGGTCATGAGCGGCAGGCGCGCCTTGAGCCCGGCGCCGAAGGTCGTCTCCAGATTCACGTTGGTGAACAGGCAGTCGTCGGGGTTGGTGGTGCGCCCGGCGGCCACGGCCTGAGCGCCGTAGTTGTAGCCCTGGATGCGCAGGGCGTCGTAGCTGACGCCCACATGTTCGGTGTTGCCGCTGCCGGCGGTGACGATCCCGAAGTCCCGGGGGTAGAGCATGGCCCGGCCCTTGAGGCTCGACAGCCATGTTTCGCATTTGCCGGCGCAGTCGGCGCGGCACAGGGTGCACAGTCCGGATGGGGCGACATTGCCGCGATTGGCCGTGCCGAGGACGTCGTTGGTCTTGGACAGGTTGCGCATGGTCTCTCCTGGCGAATCGTCGAGTGGAATAAAACCGCCGTAATACACAGGACGGCCGGGCGGGTGTCCATGGGCCGATCTCCCGAATGCTCGGGAAGGCTTCCCGGGAATCCCGGGAGCCGCCCGTCTGGCCCGAAAGCGCGCTTTACGTGTCGCCCCCAAGCGGCCATACTGCGACCATGGCACGCACGCCCCTGACGCAACCCGACTTTTTGCCCATGACCCGGACCGAGATGGACGCTCTCGGCTGGGACAGCCTGGATGTCCTGCTCGTGACCGGCGACGCCTACGTGGACCATCCGTCCTTTGGCGCGCCGCTTCTTGGCCGGTGGCTTATCGCCCACGGCTACAAGACCGGCCTTGTGGCCCAGCCGCGCTGGGAAGGCGACGCGGTGGACGTTGCCGCCATGGGCCGGCCGCGCCTTTTCGCCGGGGTCACGGCCGGGTCGCTGGATTCCATGCTGGCCCACTACACCGCCTTTCGCAAAAAACGCTCCGACGACGCCTACACCCCGGGCGGCAAGGCCGGGGCGCGCCCCAACCGGGCGGCCATCGTCTACGCCAACCTCGTGCGCCGGGCCTTCCCGGGCCTGCCCGTGGCCCTTGGCGGCATCGAAGCGTCGCTGCGACGGGTGTCCCACTACGATTTCTGGTCAAACGCCCTGCGCCGCTCGGTCCTTTTCGACGCCAAGGCCAGCGTCGTCCTCTACGGCATGGCCGAGACCGGCGTCCTGGCCCTGGCCGAGGGCCTGGACCGGCTGGAGGACGAAGGCGGCCTGCTTGCCGATGTCCTCACCGGACTTCCCGGCGCGGTGTTTTCCCTCAAGCCCGACGAGCTGGCCGAGCGGTTCCCGGAAGCCGACATCCTGACGTTGCCGGCCCATGAGGCCATCGCCGCCGACCCCAAGCGGCTCATCGAGGCGACGTTGGCCCTGGAGCGCCACGTCCACCAGAACAAGCAGCTCGCCGTGCAGCCAAGCGGCGACCGGCTGACCGTACTCACTCCGCCAGGACCAGGGCTATCCGGCAAGACCCTGGACACCCTCTACGCCCTGCCCTACTCGCGCCGGCCGCACCCGTCCTACAGGCTGCCCATCCCGGCGGCGGACATGATTCGCGGCAGCCTCAACATCCACCGGGGCTGCGCCGGCGGCTGCTCTTTTTGCACCCTGGCCCTGCACCAGGGCCGGGCCATCCGCTCCCGCAGCGCCGCCTCGGTGCTGCGCGAAGCGGCCCGGCTGGTCGACGCGCCGGGCTTTGACGGATCGGTCAGCGACGTGGGCGGCCCCTCGGCCAACATGTGGGGCGGGCGCTGCCGGGGGGACATGGGCTCCTGCCAGCGGCCAAGCTGCTTGACGCCGGCCATCTGCAAGCATTTTTCCGTGGACCAGGGCGCGTTCGTCGATCTGCTCGAAGCGGTGGCCGAAGTCCCCGGCGTGCGCCATGTGCGGGTGGCCAGCGGCTGGCGCATGGACCTGGCCCTGGCCGACGAAGACGCCCTTGGGCGCATGGTGCGGCGGTTCACCGGCGGCCAAGCCAAGGTGGCCCCGGAGCATCAAAGCGACCGGGTGTTAAAGCTCATGCGCAAACCGCCCTTTGCCGTGTTCGAGCGGTTCCTCAAGGTCTTTGAGCGGGAATCCGGCCGGGCCGGCAAGGAGCAGTACGTGGTGCCCTACCTCATGAGCGCCTTTCCGGGCTGCACCCTGGAGGACATGCGGCGCATGGCCGAGTGGTTTGCCGGCAAGGGCTGGCGACCCAATCAGGTGCAGTGCTTCATTCCGCTGCCCGGCACGGCGGCGGCGGCCATGTATTTCGCCGGCACGGACCTGGGCGGGCAGCCGCTTTTTATCGCCGACGCCGACGCCGAGCGTCTGCGGCAGCATGCCGTGCTTGGCGGCGAGCGCGAAAAGCGCCTGGCCGGCCAGGGCAAGGGCCAGCCGGACCGGCGGCCAGGCCGGAACGCGCCGAGGGCCTCCTCTCCGCCCCGCAACGACGCGCCCTCGCCCCGCCAGGGCAAGGCGGACGATGGGCGCGGCCGACCCGACGCCCGGCCCGGTAAATCCGACTCCCGCACCGCCTCTTCGGGCAGCAGACGCGGCCAGAGCCGCAAACACGGGACCTGAGGATTCGGGCATGAAACGCGCGCCAAACGGCTTGCGGCTCGACCTCCCCCCTGTAAAGACCCGCAGCCGCGCCTTGAACCAGGCGGCCGCACAGGCCTTGATAACGCCAACCCTCTAATCACCAAGGAGACGACCATGCGCTACGGAGCCAGAAACCAGATTCCGGCCAAGGTGACTTCCGTGAAAAAGGGCGACGTCATGACCCAGGTCAATTTCAGCGTGGAAGTGCCCCACGCCATGGCGGCGGTGCTGACCACCGAATCCGTGGAAGACCTGGCCCTGGCCCCGGGCGATACGGTGCTGCTGGTAGTCAAGGCCATCCACGTGGTGCCGGTCAAGGAATAGCCGGCGCGTCCTGACCACGAAACGCGGCCGGCCCGGGAACCTGCGAGAGGTTCCCGGGCCGGCCGTTGGCGTTGTGGGGCGACGGACGCTCCGGGCTGACGCAGCCCATGGGCGGCCGGCAGGAGCGGAAAGGCCCTGCCCGTGTCCCGGCCCCTGGGCGGTTATTCCTCGAAGGCGGCCAGGGCGGCGTTGTCCGGGTAGGCTTCGCGCAGCCGGCGCACTTCTTCCAGGGCCTTGCGGCGCTGGCCCAGGCGGGTGAGTTCTTCCAGCAGCGCGATGTCCGGGGTCACGTCGCCGGGCGCGGCGGTCTTTCGCATCTCGGCCACTTGCTCTTCAAAATCCGCCAGCTGCGCCCGCTCCTCGTCGGCAAGGGGCCTGTCCTCGGGCAGGGCGACCTCCCGGGTCTTGACCTGGGCCGTGGCCTGTTCGCCGGCCTGGCTGAGGATGGACGAGGCTTCGCCCGAGACCGGCTTGGGCTTGCCGGGCAGCTTGTCCACCACCGGCGGCGTGGCGGCATTGGGGCTTTGGCCGCCGGCGGCGGCAATGAGCACCGTGGCCGGTCCGGTCCAGGTCTCGCGCTGGCCGAGCTGCAAAAAGGCCAGCTGCACCTCGGCTCCCCGAGCCAGCTCCAGGCGTTCGCCCTCGCGCAGGCGGGTGAACAGTTCCAAGGGCTTTTTCGGGCCGTCAGCCGGCGAAAGGCTGGCCTGCCCGGACACGGCCGCCACCAGACAAACCAGACGCGGCGCGTCGGCCAGGGCATAAACGCCGGACAGGCCCACGGCCAGGATCACAAACACGAAAAACGCGACGGCGCGACGCATGGAAGCTCCTTTTCTCTATGTATCGGCCAGTCCCAGGATTTCCAGGACCGGCACGGGTTCGCTCTTGCCCTTGACCCGGGCCACTTCCTCACGGCCGGCGACTACGCCCGGCCCGGCCAGCTCCACCGTCGCCCGGCTGGCCACGATGGGGCAGCCCATGGCCTTGGTCACGCCTTCCAGGCGCGAGGCGGTGTTGACCGTGTCGCCGATGGCCGTGAAATCGAGCCGCTGCCGGGAACCGATGTTGCCGACCACGGCCGGACCGCTGTGCAGCCCAACGCCGATGCGAAAACGCCAGTCCCCGAGTTTGGGGAAACGTTGGCGCATCCAGATCTCGAAGTCATGGGAAGCAGTAATCATGCCCAGCGCCGAGGCAAGAGCCTGGCGCGCATGTTTCGGATCGGCCAGGGGCGCGCCAAAAACGGCCATGACTGCGTCGCCGACGAATTTATCGATCATGCCGCCATGGGCCAAAATGATGTCGCAAACCCGGGTGAAGTAGACATTGAGGAGTTCCACCACTTCCTCGGCCGAGAGTTTTTCACTTAATGTCGTGAAATCGCGGATATCCGAGAAAAGGACGGTGACCGTGGCCAGCGAGCCGCCCAGCGCCGGAGGCTTGCCGCTGGCCAAAATGGCGGTGATGGCCGCCTCGGAAACGTACTTGCCAAAGGCGTGGCGGAGATGCGCTTTATCCCGCTCGCCGCGTGTGAGGCGCACGGCGTTGGCCCCGGCCCAGACCGCCACCAGCCCGACGCCCAGGCCGGCCAGGGGCATAAGCCGTCCTGCCAAAAACAGGCCATAGCCCAGGCCAAAGGCTCCAAATCCAAGCCCCAGGGCGGCCAAGGCCGAACGTCCCGGCCCCAGCCGCGAACAGGCCAGGGAACACAGGGCCAAAAACGGCAGCCAAGCCCCGGCCGCCGCGCCAGGACCCACCATCGTCAGGGTGCGGCCGGTCAGCATGGCCTCGATGATGTTGGCGTGAATCTCGGGGCCGGGCATGAACTCCTTGGGCGCGCCAAAGATGGGCAGGGAATACGGCGAGGCCAGCCGGTCGTGGGCGCCGTGGATGTCGATGCCGAGAATGACGATCTTGCCGGCCAGGGCCTGGACCTTGGGGTCGCTCAGGGCGTCCGGGGCCAGCAGCCGGGCGAAGCTCACATGGGCAAAGGTGCCGGGCGGGCCGGCGTAGGCGATGGGGCGCGGCTGCAAGGCGGCCCGGTCATCCAGGCCGGCCAGCCCCGGCGCGCCCGACGTGGCCGAGGCGCCTGCCGCGCCTTTTTTCGCCAGGGCGGCGGCAAAGGACAGGCGCGGCTCGCCTTCGCTATAAAGGGCCAGCGCAAAGCGGCGCACCACGCCGTCGCGGTCCAGCGGCACGTTGGTCAGCCCGAGATCGGCCTCGTGATGGGGCAAGGCCAGCAGATAGTCCGTGGCCGGCAGACTAAACGACGGTTCGCCCGATTCGGTGGACACGCTGGCGGCCAGGATGACTTGCCCCTTGGCCAGCTCCAGCATGAAGTCGCGGTCGAAATCACGGCTGGCGTCGGCTCCGATGATGTCCATCCAGGTGACGGGACTGAGCGCCGGCTGGATGTCCATGCCCACGGCCACGGCCCCGACCTCGCGCAGCCGGGCCAGGATCTTGGCGTACAGCGGTCCCCAGAAGACCAGCGGCCGGTCGGGTTCGGCGGCCAGGGCCTCGTCATCTAAAAGGGCCACGGCCACATGCCGGGGTTCGAAACGCTTGCCGGCCAGGACATGCCACAGATCCGACGACCAGGCGTCCACGCGCCGAGCCGGCTCCAGACGGGTGGTAAAAAGCCCCAGGGCCAGAGCGGCCAGGGTCAGGCCGGTGTAAAAAACGGGTTTGAACTGCATGGGCTTTGGCGGCGAATGCCGGAGGGTTGGCGGGCAGTTGAGGAGGTTGCGGGCTGGCGGAGCGTCCGGGCGGCAGTATCGGCCAGCCGGCTCGGGCCGTCCATGAAAATCTTGCGGCCCGGCCGGGCCAGGACTCGGGTCCCTGACAAAATACGGACGTATTTGTTATGAAAAATGAGCGTATTACTCGGTTGCTCACGAAACGCCGTAGACGCTTATCGGTGACGCGACGTTAGAACTCGGGTCCAAGCTCGGTCAGCGTCACCACGTCGATGCGGTCGTCGCGTTCCTTGGCCCAGATTTTCAGCGCTTCCAGGGTCTCGCCGTAGGGATGGCCGATGGCGATGGCCCGGCCGTTTTTGAGGGCGTTGCGCTCGGCGGTCTTGAGCTGCCCCAGAATCGTGCGGACGTTTCGCGCATTGTCCAGAAACACGGCCCGGCGATAAAACGGCACGCCGTGCTTGCGCGCCGCCTCGGGCCCGGCGCTTGTGGCCGAGGTGACGGAATCCAGGAAAAAAAGACCCTTTTGCTTGAGCACGCCCATGACGACGTCCATGCCGGCCGGATCGCTGGTAAACGCCGAGCCCATGTGGTTGTTGATGCCCCGCACATGAGGCACCTGGCTCAGGTTGTCGAGCAGGATTTCCTTGATGCGTTCCGGTTCCATGTCGGTGAAAAGCGCGCCCGGCCCGGGGTTGACCCGAGGGTAGGTCCCGGGCTGCATGGGCTGGTGCAACAGGATTTCGACGTTCTGCCCAGCGGCCATGGCCTCCACGGACCGCGTCCGGGGACGATTGGGCAGGATGGCCAGAGTGATCGGAAACGGCAGTTCGGTGAGGTTCTTGGCCATGACCGGATGGTCGCCGATGTCGTCAATGACCACCACCATGCGCGGATTTTTGCCCTCGTCCCGGGCCACGGGGTGGGACACCGGCTCGGGCGGCGAAACCTGCGCCCCGGCCGGCGGCTCGACCTTGCCCCGGACCTCGTGCGGCCCGTTGCCGTTCCCACTTTCCGACAAGCCGGCCTGGGGCGGCAGATGCTCTTCGAAATGGACCGGCGGCGGCGTGCCTTTGGCTTGGGCCTGGGCCTGGGACAACGCCCGGGCCAGGGTCAGGGCGTCGTGTTCGTCGGTGGGAGCCGGGGGCGCGGCGGCCTCGGGCGCAGCCGGGGAAGCCTTGGGCGCGGGCTTGGGCGGTTCGGGCT
>JAEZEM010000166.1 GCA_023417745.1 Pseudomonadota bacterium | reverse complement strand
CGCGCAAAAACCGGGTTGGGGCAATCCCTGCCCGGCTTTTTGCACGACTTCCGGAGGGGCACATGCCCTTGTATGAGTTCGAGTGTCCCGCCTGCGGCCGGGTGTTCGAGGAACTGTGCCGCACCGTCGACACAGGCCACGCCCCCTGTCCCGCCTGCGGCCACAGCGCGCCGCGCATCGTCTCCCTGTCCGCCTTCGCCCTCAAGGGCAGCGGCTTTCATGCCACCGACTACGTCCAAAGACGCCCTGGCGCGTTCAAGCGCGACGGCAACGACACCGTCAAGGGAACCCCCGTGGACGTGCCCCAGCTCGCCCGGGACCCGTCCGTGCCGCTGTCCGCCGAAGAAAACCTCGAGGATGACCAGGCCCTAACGCCCAAGGAGAACGCATGATCGAGCGCTATACCCGCAAAGCCATGGGCGACCTGTGGTCCCTGGAAAACCGTTTCGCCGCCTGGCTCGAAGTCGAAGTGGCCGTGTGCGAGGCCTGGACGAAGCTCGGCCGCATCCCCGAGGCCGACATGGCCGCCATCCGCGAAAAAGCCGGCTTCGACGTGGCCCGCATCCTCGAAATCGAGGAAACCACCCGCCACGACGTCATCGCCTTTTTGACCGCCGTGGAAGAGCGCGTCGGCCCCCCGGCCCGGTTCATTCACCTGGGCTGCACCTCCTCGGACATCGTGGACACGGCCAACGCCTTGCTGCTGGGCCGGGCCGGCGACCTGATCCTGGCCGACCTCGACGGCTTGCTTACCGCCATCAAGGACCTGGCCATGCGCTTCAAGGGTCAGCTGATGATCGGGCGCACCCACGGCATCCATGCCGAACCGCTCAGCTTCGGCATGAAGATGGCCTCGTTTTACGCCGAATTTTCCCGCCACCGCGAACGCTTCGTCGCGGCCCTGGCCGGCATCAGAGTGGGCAAGATCTCCGGGGCCGTGGGCGGCTACGCCCACCTCGATCCCCGCGTCGAAGCCATCGCCATGGAGATTATGGGGCTGGCGGTTGATCCCATCTCCACCCAGATCATCCAGCGCGACCGGCACGCCGCCTTTTTCACCGCCCTGGCCCTTATCGCCGGCGGCGTGGAGCGCCTGTCCACCGAGCTGCGCCACCTCCAGCGCACCGAAGTCCTCGAAGCCGAGGAAGGCTTTGCCAAGGGCCAGAAAGGCTCCTCGGCCATGCCCCACAAGAAAAACCCGATTTCCGCCGAAAATCTCTGCGGCCTGTCGCGCCTCATTCGCACCAACGCCCTGGCCTCGCTGGAAAATATGCCGCTGTGGCACGAGCGCGACATCTCCCACTCCTCGGTGGAGCGCGTCATCATGCCCGATTCCACCATCCTGGCCGACTACACCCTGGCCCGGCTGACCAATATCTTGAAGAATCTCAAGGTCAACCCGGACAACATGGCCCGCAACCTCATGGCCTCCTTTGGGCTGTTCTACTCCCAGCGGGTGCTGTTGGCGCTGATCGAGGCCGGCATGGACCGCCAGGAAGCCTACGTGCTGGTGCAGCGAGTGGCCATGGCCTGCTGGGAAGGTCGCAAATCCTTCCCCGACGCGGTCAGGGCCGATCCGGCCATCAGCGCCAAGCTCGCGCCGGCCGTCCTCGACGCCCTGTTCGACCCGACCTATTACCTCGCCCACGAAGACCTTATTTATTCCAGGGTGTTTGGGTAAATACGAAGAGAAGATGCCTCCGGCGGCCGGGGGCCTTAGGCCCCCGGACCCCCACCATGGGGGAAGCGCGGCGATGGCCGCCGGAAATGAACCGCTTTTCAAAAACGTCCGGCTTTTGTATGCCAAAAGCAAAGGGCCGCAATGGGGATAACCATGTCCTGTCCGCAAAACCTTGACGCTGCCGCCATGCGGGGCCGCCTGGCCGCCCTGCTCATGGAAAAATCCTACCGCGCCGGGGAAATCACCCTGACCTCCGGGCGCAAGAGCGACTACTATTTCGACTGCAAGCAGACCGCCCTGCACCCCGAAGGGGCCTGGCTCATCGGCAATCTGCTCTTCGATCTGCTGCCGGCCGACATCGTCGGCGTCGGCGGCATGACGCTCGGGGCCGATCCGCTCGTCACGGCCGTGTCCGTGGCCTCGTTTTTGCGCCATCGGCCCATGCCGGCCTTTATCGTGCGCAAGGCCTCCAAGGGCCACGGCACCAACCAGTTCCTGGAAGGGCTGTCCAATTTCCAGCCCGGCGACAAGGTCGCGCTGCTGGAAGACGTGGTTACCACCGGCGGAACGCTTGTCACGGTCATCGACCGGGTCCAGGACGCCGGCCTGACCATCGGGGCCGTGGTGACCGTCCTTGACCGCAACGAAGGCGGCAGCGAACGTCTGGCCGAGCGGGGCTTTCCGCTCCTGTCCATCTTCACCCGTGAGGCCCTGGTCGCCGCTGCCACAGAGCAAGCGGCCTCCTGACGCGAGCACGCATGAAACGATTCGGCCACGCCCTTGCCCTCGTCGTCCTGATGCTGCTGCCGTACCGCCCGGCGGCGGCGGAATGGACAGCGGACGTAGTGGACACGGAGTGGTTTCCCAGACTGTCCGTGGCCGTGGACAAGAAGTCCCAGGCCTTTTTCCTGCTCTCGCGCCAAAGCCCGGTGCGGGTGGCCGAGTTTTTGCCCTGCGCCACCGGCCAGCTGCTTGGCGACAAGCTCAAGGAAGGCGACCTGCGCACCCCCGAAGGCGTCTACTTCATCGTCCGGCGCAAGGCCTCGGGGCTCAATTACGAGCTTTACGGCGACCTGGCCTTTCCGCTCAATTTCCCCAATCCGGCCGACGTGGTGCGTAAAAAGACCGGCCACGGCATCTGGATCCACGGCCGGGGCACGTCCATCGTCCCCTACCTGACCCAGGGCTGCGTGGCCCTCAACACGCCCGACCTCCACCGCCTGGATGGCGATCTGGCCCTGGGCACGCCGGTCATCATCGCCGACGAGGTGCGCCTTGCCGCCGACGCCCCGCGCCTTAGGGCCGAGGCCAAGGAAGTGGTGGAGGCCACCAAGGGCTGGGGCAAGGCCTGGGCTGATCGTTCCGAAGCCTTTTTCGGTTTCCACGACGCCGAGAAGTTCGCCATCTCCGAAGGCCAGCCCTTTGCCGCCTTCCGCTCCCAGAAGGAACGGCTGTTCAAATCCCTGCCCTGGATTCAGGTGACGCTGTCCGACATCCGGGCGCTTCCCGGACCGGATTACTGGGTCACCTACTTCGTCCAGGTCTACCGTTCGCCGACCCTGGTTTCCCAGGGCGTCAAGCGTCTGTACTGGCAGCGCGGAGCCGACGACCGCTTCCGCATCATCGGCATGGAGTACGAGGAATCGCCGACGCTGCTGGCCGCCAACGCCAAAACCGGCAAGGCCCTGGCCAACGAGGCCGAGATCGTCACCACGCCGCCCGACGCCCCCAGCGAAGAGGAAACGCAAGCCAAGCAACTCATGGACAGCCACCAGGCGGCCATGGAGAAGGTGGCCCAGAAGGCCTTCCATTCCCTGCCGCTCAAGGTTCCGCCCACTCCCGAAGACAACGCCATTCTGGATGTGGCCCAGAACGGGCCGGCCAAGCCCGGGGTGTCGCCTTTCGCCACCGATGCCGCCAAGGTCGTGCCGCCCCCGCCGGCCGCCGCACCGCCGGCTCCGGCCGCTCCCGCTGTTCCGGCCGCGCCGATCCAGGTGGCCCAGGTCGCGGAAAAACCGGCCGTTTCGCCGGCCCCGGTTGCTCCGGCTGCCCAGCCGGTCGCCCAGGCTCCGGCCGTCCCGGCCAAGGCCCCGGAACCGGCTGCGCCGCCGGCTCCCGCCGCCAAGGCCATCGCGCCCGAACAGGCCGTCGCCATCCGCGCCGCCGTGGAAAGCTGGCGCGTCGCCTGGGAACACGGCCGCATTGAGGAGTATTTGGCCCATTACGCCGACAATGCCGTCCAGGGCGGCCTCAAGGGCAAGGAGGCCATCCGACGCCAGAAGACCGGGCTGTGGCAGGGCCATCCGCCAAGCCGGGTGACCATGGAGGCGCTGGCCGCCGCGCCCGAGGGCGACGGTTTCACCGTGGTCTGCGCCATGGACTACCAGGGCAAGTCCGGCGGCCGCGAAAGCGCCGGCTTCAAAACCTTGTCCTTGGTTCCTGCCGGCGGCAAACTGGTCATCGCCAAGGAACGCTGGTCCAAGCAACGCCCCGCCGTCGGCCTGGCCCTGGCGCCCGCGCCGGCCGCTTCGGTCGCTGCGGCCGTGCCCAAGACCGAAC
>JAEZEM010000024.1 GCA_023417745.1 Pseudomonadota bacterium | reverse complement strand
AGCCATCAACACCGTGGTCCAGGGCGGCGCGGCCGACATCATCAAGATGGCCATGCTGGCCGCCGCCGACGACGACGCACTGGCGGCTCTGGGGGCCGTGCTGGTGCTGCAAATCCACGATGAACTGCTGCTGGAAACGCCCGAGTCGGCGGCCAGGGAGGCCGGAGCCCGACTGGCCGGCCTCATGACCGGCGTGATTTCCCTGGCCGTGCCCCTGGAAGTGGACTGGGGGACCGGTCGCACCTGGGGCGAGGCCCACTGATCGCAGCGGCGCATCGGGCCGGGCACAAGGGGCTTTTCAACCCGGGCAAAGTGCCCTACCATCAGACAGATTCGGATTATTCCCTAAACGCCGACAGGAACCACAAGGAACCGACGGGATGCCGCCATCCGCCAAGTCCATCCGGGAAGATCTGGCCCGGGCCAAGGCCGCTTACGCCAAAAACGACGCGCTGCGCGCCGTCCAGCTCCTGGCCGGAGCGTTTCGGTCCTTTGTAGCGGTCAAGCTGCCGGGCAGCGACCGGGCTCCCATCGAAAGCCTGTTTCGGGAATGTCTGACCAACATCGGCAAGCTCGACGGCGTCAAGAAATACGCGCCAAACGGCGTGCCCTACCTCAAAGGGCAGGAGCCCAAGCTGGCCGCGTTCATGGCCTCCCTGGCCAAGAAGATGGAGGCCGACCTGGCCGAGGAGGGGCTGGAGGCCATGCGCCAGCGCAAGCTGCGCATCGACCATGCCGTCATCAAGGGCACCAAGCTCCTGACCGACGGCAACCTGCTCGAAGCCCAGCGCAATTTTCGGGCCGCCGTGGAAGAGTATATCGACGAAACGGGCCTGTTTCCGCTCATCGCCGCCCGCCTCATCGACGCCGGCCACCACAAGGCCTCGTTGGAGTATCTGAAACGCGCCCTGGAAGAGTCGCCGGACAATCCGCGCATTTACGATTTTCTGCTGCAGGTCGGGGGCAAGGGCGAGGAATGGGCCGCCGTGGAGCGCGTCCTGCTCGACGTCAAAGGCAAATCCGGCGTCTTGCCGCTTTTCGACCAGACCTTGTCCCTGGCCGCCGCTCGTCTGGGCCACTGGGATGTGGCCAAAGCCGCCGCCACGCAAGCCCTGGCCGCCGACCCGGGGCTGGCCGACGCCAGGCGCGTGTACGCGGCGGCGGCCCAAAAACTGGCCCAGCAGGCCGCGCCGCCCCAGTAAGCCCGCCGTCCCGACGCCCTTTTCCCCCAGCGCCTGCGCTCTTTCCCCGGGAGTCTAGGCCCGGTTTGCGCCGACGGCTGGCCTCCCCACAGGCCGCAGCGCCGACGTCGATCAGAAAGCGCCTCCCCAGCCGCGAGCCCCAAAACGTTATCCCTGCGCGTCAGGCAACCCGCGACCCAAGGCCGCGACCACCACGGCCGCATGGGCCGGCCAAGCCGCCGCCAAGAGCGCCGCCTCGTCTTCCGGGCAGGGCCAGGCCAGGCCTTCGGCGGCCCGGGCCAGTTCCTCGGCGCTAAACGACCCCAAAAATTCGAGCAGCCCGGCTCGGCGTTCCGGTTCCAGATCCAAGGCCCCAAGGCTATCGAGAAAGCCCGCCACCGCCGCCTCGGCCACCTCCGGCCCGGCCACGACGAGTCCTCCCACGCCTTCCACCCGATCCAGGCGCAGGCGCATGGTCAGGTTGGTGAAAAAGCTCAAGGCGGCGAATTTCTCGGCCAATTCGCCGGCAGCGGAAAAATCTCGCGACGCGCCGTAGCCGCGCACGGTGATGAGCCGCGCCGAGACGCCGGACGCATCGACCCGGGCCACGAAATCGCCGGCAGCATGATGCCACGGCCCGATGCTCGCGCCGGTGGCGACATGGTAATACCGGGTGAGGAGGCCGGCCGCCTGGCGATAGAGCTCCCGAGCCTGGGCCGGAGACAGGACCCGCGCTCCGGCGTCGTAGTCCCAAAGGCTGACCTGCCCCGTGCCGTCCTGGTGAAATTCGTGGTAGCCGGCAAACCAGTCTTCGAGGAGGAAGGCCAGGCCGTCGTGCTCGGTAAAGGCGTGGGGGGCGGGCAGGAATTCCGGCGTGAAATTGTCGCGAAGCCCGGCCAGCAACCCGGCTTCCAGCTCCAGCATGGCCCGGGCCTCGGCCGAGGCGGCCACGTTGACGCACAGCTTGATTTCCCGGCCGCCCGCGTTCAGGGTGAGGCTGGCCGGATGATAGAGCGCGCCGTGTTTTTCGGCCCGCAGCCACAGCGTCTCCGGCTCGCCGCCGCCCAACCCGGCCAGGGCCGAGCGGGCCGGCTCATGGGTCACGAAGGCTTCCAGCCCGTCGAAATACCGGCCGTAGTCCAACCCCTCGGCCCCTTCCACGGCCACGCCGGCCAGTTCGGGCTTCCAGGCGATCAGCCCCCCCGGCGAAGCAATCTGCCGCACGACACGCATAGCCGTCTCCTTCTCCCCCTTTCCCCCTATCGGGGGGTCCGGGGGCCTCAGGCCCCCGGCCGCCGGAGGCATCTTCTCTCTTCTCTTATTCCCCCCGCTGCGCGCGATAAGCGCAAGCGGCGGCGACGAAATTGGGGGCCCAGTGGGGCGCGCCGTCGGCGTGGATGTGGGTGTAAGCGGCGAAGGTGTTGGCGGTGCACAGCCCGTCCAGGCCGGCCAACATGCCCACGCCCCGCTCCATGACCAGGGCGAAGGCCTCCGCAGCAGGCAGGGGCGGCACGTCGCCGGGACAGGAGCCGATGGCCGCCTGGCATTTGGAGTAGTGGAACTCGTGGCCGCGCAGCACCGTGCCCACGGGATGGAAGGGATTGTCGCGGGTCACGGCGGCCAGACTGTAGCCCAGGCCCTGGGGTCGAGCGCACAGGGTGGTGATCACGGGAAAGACGCCGGCCATGGGGTGGACGACGCCGGCCACGTCCAGTCCCTGGCAGAGGTACATGAACCCGCCGCACTCGGCGTAGATGGGCAGGCCTTGTTGCGAAAGCCGGCGCACGCGCTCGCGGGTGGCCGCGCTGGCGGCGATGGCCTCGACATGGGTTTCGGGGAAGCCGCCGCCGAGATAGAGGCCGTCGAGTTCCGGCCAGGGCGCGTCGTCGAGGATGCTGACCGGGACAAGCCGCGCGCCGGCCCGTTCCAGGGCTTCGAGATTTTCCGGGTAGTAGAACCACAGGGCGGCGTCGCGCACCACGCCGATGGCCGGCTGGCCGGCGTCGGTTGGCGAGGCCGAGGCCGAACAGGCCGGGGGGAGGATGTCCGGCAGGGCCGGGGCGCTTTTGGCGATGGCCAGCAGGCGGTCCAGGTCCACGTGATCGGCCACGACCTTGGCGATGCCGTCGAGGATGGGGTCCACGGCGTCGTGTTCGCGGTTGGAGACCAGCCCCATGTGGCGCTCGGGGATGGGGTTCTCGGCGATCTTGGGCAAAAGGCCCAGAACCGGCACATGGGCCAGGGTTTCGATGGCCTCGCGCAGGATGTCGCGGTGGCGCGGCCCGGCGGTGCGGTTAAGGACCACGCCGGCCAGGTTCAGGCCGGGTTCGAAGGCGGCCACGCCGGCCACCACGGCGGCGGCGGTGCGGGTCATCTTGGTGGCGTCGAGGATGAGCACGACGGGCGCGGCGAGGCTTCGGGCCAGGGCGGCGGTGGAGCAGGAGCCGGCCACGTCCATGCCGTCGAAGATGCCACGGTTGCCTTCGACGATGCTGACGTCGCAGCAGTCAGATTTTTCGAGGAAAAGGGAGGGGATGCGTTCGGGGGGCAAGAGAAAAGGGTCCAGATTGGTGGCGTCGCGGCCGGCGGCGAGGCCGAGCCAGGCGGCGTCGATGTAATCCGGACCCTTTTTGAACGGACGGACGCGAAGGCCTCTATGGGCCAGGGCCCGGCAGACGCCGAGGGAGAGGATGGTTTTCCCGGCCCCCCCGGAGAGTCCGGCCAGGACCAGACGCGGACGATAGTTCACGGCGCGTGTCTTTTGGCGCGCTGTCGCGCGTCGGAAAGTTCGGGTTTCACGAAGCGGTCCCGCAAGAGCCG
>JAEZEM010000128.1 GCA_023417745.1 Pseudomonadota bacterium | reverse complement strand
GGCCGAGGACAGCCTGTCGCGCCATCTGGCCCTGTACCAGGCCACCCTGGAATCCACGGCCGAGGCCGTCCTTTGCGTGTCGGCCAGCCCGGACCGCGAGGTGCTGGTCTGCAACCGCCGCTTCCTCGACCTCTGGGACCTGCCTGAGGATTGGGCCCAACGCCCTGAGCCGATGGACCGCTTCAAGCCGTTTCTGGAGAAACTGGCCGACCCGGACGCCGTGGCCAGCGACTTTCGCACCCTTATGCTCGACGGCAAGTCCATGGCCGAGACCTGCCTCGCCAGCCGCGACGGCCGTTACATCGAACGCCGCAGCGGCCCCATCCTCCAAGACGGCGTCTACATCGGCCGGGTGTTTTCCTATGTCGACGTCACCAAACGCCTGCGCACCGAGGCCGAACTGCGCCAGACCCTGGCCCAGCGCGACGCCCTGCTCGGCAACACCCAAATTGGCCTGGCCACCACCGTGGACTCGGTCTGCACCGACATCAACGCCCGGGGCGCCGCCCTGCTCGGCTATTCCCGCGAGGCCCTCCTCGGCCAGTCCCTCGCCGTGCTCATCCCCGACCCCGCCGTCTACCAAAGCCTGGCCGATCTGTGCGACCACGACTTTCGCGGCCAAGGCTTCACCCGCCAGGAATGCCAGATGCAACGCGGCGACGGCGAAATGCTCTGGCTGCGCGTGCACGGCAAGTCCGTGCTGCCCGACGACCCCACCACCTCCGTGGTCTGGGCCTTCGACGACATCACCGAGGAAAAACGCCGCCAGCAAAGCCTCGAACAGGCCCGCGACCAGGCCGAGGAAGCCTCACGGGCCAAAGGGGCCTTCCTGGCCGTCATGAGCCACGAAATCCGCACCCCCTTAAACGCCGTCATCGGCCTGTCCGACGCGCTCCTCGAAGGCCAAGCCGCCCCGGAACAGATCGACCACCTGCGCGCCATCCGCGAATCGGCCGGGCATCTGCTCGGCGTGGTCAACGACATCCTCGACTTTTCCAAGATCGAGGCCGGCAAGCTCGTCCTCGAACGCCGCCACTTCGATCCGCGCGCCCTGGTGGCCGAGGCCGTCCGGGCCGTGGAACTGGCCGCCAGCCAGAAAGGCCTGGCCTTAAGCGCCACGGTCGCCTCGGACCTGCCGGCCGCCCTGCGCGGCGATCCGGGCCGGCTGCGCCAGATCCTGCTCAATCTTCTCGGCAACGCCGTCAAATTCACCGCCGCCGGGTCGATCACCGTCACGGTGGAGAGCGTGCCGGCCGACCAGACCCCGCCCGGCCGGGTCGGATTGGCCGTGGCCGTGGCCGACACCGGCATCGGCCTGGACCCGACCCGGGCCTCGGAACTCTTCGAGCGCTTCAACCAGGGGCCGGGCAACGCCGCCCGCCGCTTCGGCGGCACGGGCCTGGGGCTGGCCATCTCCAGGGAACTGGTGGAACGCATGGGCGGCCATATCGGGGTCACCAGCCGCCAGGGGTCCGGCAGCCGCTTCGCCTTCACCGTCTTTTTGCAGCCCGGCGACCCCGCCGCCGTGCCGCCCGCGCCCCAGGAAATCGTCAACAACAAGGCCGCCCCGGGCCCCTTGCGCATCCTGTTGGTGGAAGACAACGCCCTCAACGCCGCCGTCACCCGCCTGCACATGGGCCGCATGGGCCATGACCTCACCGTGGCCGAATCGGCCAGGCAAGCCTTCGCCTGCCTGGCCAAGGACCGCTTCGACGCCGTGCTCATGGACATTGAGATGCCGGAGATCGACGGCATCGAGGCCACCAACGCCATCCGGGCCGGCACGCCCCTGGGAACGCCGGTCCTGGACCCCGCCGTGCCCATCATCGCCGTCACCGCCCATGCCGTGGAAGACGTGCGCCAGCAATGCCTGGAGGCCGGCATGGACGGTTTCGTGACCAAACCCGTCAACTACCGCGCCTTGGAAGCCACCCTGAACGCCCTGCTCCCCGAAACGCCCCGGCTCCCGACGCGGATGCCCTCTGCGCCGTTCTGCCCGCCGCCGCCGGAGACGGAGCTCTTCGCCCCGGGGCGGGCCAAGGACAACATGGGGCTGACCTGGCCGCAGTTCCAGGGACTCTTGCGCACGAGCCACGACGAGGCGCACCGGCGGCTGGGCGAAATCCGCCAGGCCATGGCGGCCGGCCAAGGGGACAAGGCCGCCCTGGCCGCCCATACCTTCAAGGCCACGGCCGCCACGGTCGGCGCGTTTGCCGCCCGCGACGCGGCCAAGGCCCTGGAAAAGGCCCTGCGGGCCGACCGACGTCAGGAGACCGCCGCCCTTTTGGACGATCTTGAGCAGTTGTGGGAGAAAACCCGGCTGGCCCTGGACAATTGGCGCTGCCCGCCGGAGTGACGGCCTTGGCGCCTCAGCGCAGGTCGAAAGCCACCTTGACGCTGCCCGAGGCGCGCTTGTCAAAGGCCGCGCCAAAGGCCTCGCGCCAGCGGGCCAGCGGAAACAGATGGCTGAGCAGCCCGGCCGTGGGATAGGTCCCCGAAGCGAGCAGCTCCAGGGCCAGGGCATAGGTGCGCACACGCGTCCCGCCTCGGCGCGGGTCCGGCCCGACAGCGCAGCCCGACGAGCCGGCCACGGTCAGCTCCCGGAACCACAAGCTCGACACGTCCACGCCAGTGAGATTCGCTCCGGCCCCCACCATGACATAGCGCCCGCCCGCCGCCAGGGCGACCAAGGCGTCGGCGAAGGTCCGCGACCCACCCACGCAGTCGAACACCACGTCCGCCCCGCCCTCGATGTTGCCGCCGCCAAGGGTCGTCGGCAGATAGCGCGCGCCCAGGGCCTCGGCCAGCTCCCGACGGGTGCGGGCGGCCACGATCCCGTCGGCCCCGCCGGCCCGGGCCAGCTCGGCCTGCTTGCCGTGGCGCGCCGCCACGAGCACCCGGAAATCGCCGCCCAGGGCTTTGAGGCAACGCACCACATGCTGCCCGACAATGCCCGCGCCGATGACCAGCACCGTGGCCCCGTCGGCCGGATAATGGTCCAGCACCGGCTGCAGCGCCGAGGCCAGGGAGTCGGTCAGCACCGCGTCCTCGTCACTGAGCCCCTGCGGCACGGGCAGGATACGCGAAGGATGGGCCGCCGTGCGCGTGGCCATGGCCCCGCCGGCCCGGCGGGTGAAGCCCAGAAACGACCCCGGCGGCAAATCGCCGTCCAAAAACCGCTCGCAACGGTTGTAGCGCCCCTCCCGACAACTGCGGCAAGGCGGCAGGTTTCGTGTCTCGCACGGCAGCCCCGGCTCCACCACCACCCGCGCCCCGGCGGCCAGCCCAAGCTCCGGCGCGTCCTTAGCCAGGGTCGCCACCATCTCGTGGCCCAAAATAAAGGGCAAACTGGCATACGGTTCGAGCAAGGGCGACTCGGCCCCGCGCAACAGCCCCAAATCGGAACCGCAAATGCCGCACAGCCGGGGAACAAGCGGCAGCCAGCCTTTTGGCGGGTCAAAGGGCACGGTTTCCAGGGAAAGCGGGGCCAGGGAAGGGAAAAAACGCCGGGGAGCCAGTCTGGCCGCGGCGGCGCAGGCCAGATAGCGCCAGACGCTGCGACGATAAAGGAGGGCCTGCATGGATATTTTCCTTTTTGGAGTGCCTGGAATGGCTTGAAATAATGGCGGAAACACGTATAGATCAAAACAACTGTCCCGACGCCGCCGCGTCGCGCGACCTCCGGGCCTTATACCACAAACGGCCCGCCCTCAAGGGACCGTCAAGGAGACGCACATGCTGATTAAGGATTGGATGAGCAAGACCCCGGTCACGGCCAAGGCGACCACCTCCATCATGAAGGCCGCCAAGCTCATGAAGGAAAACGGTTACGGCCGTCTGCCCGTGGTCGACGACGACGACCGCCTCGTCGGCATCATCACCGACCGCGACGTCAAGGAGGCCTCGCCCTCCAAGGCCACCACCCTGGACATGCACGAGCTGTACTACCTGCTGTCCGAAATCAAGGTCGGCGACATCATGACCAAGACGGTCATCACCGTCGGCCCCGACGACACCGTGGAAAAGGCCGCCGTGCTCATGCTGCGCCACAACGTCGGCGGCATGCCCGTGGTCAACGACAAGGGCCTCGTCGTCGGCGTCATCACCGACAGCGACATCTTCAAGGTCCTCGTCAGCATCACCGGCGTCTTAAGCGGCGGCCTCCAGTTCGCCTTCGAACTGCCCAACGTCTCCGGCAGCCTCAAGTCCATCCTCGACGACCTCAAGGCCCACGACGTGCGCATCTTAAGCATCCTCACCAACTACGACGACGACGCCCCGGAAACCCGCAAGGTCTACATCCGCGTGCGCCCCATGGACGAAGCCAAGGCCAAGGATGTGGTCGCCCTGTTAAAGGCCAACCACAACCTGCTCTACTGGGCCAAGGACGTCATGTAAGCCTCTGCCCCGTCTCGCTGCAGCCAGCCGGTCCCGCCGCCGTCGCCCCAAGGTTGACGGCGGCGGGATCATGCTTATTGTGCCCATGGGTTCCGGCTGCCGGCCGGACCACGCCGCCAAGGAGCGCCACACATGCTTGAAGACCGCTATTGCCCCCACTGCCAGGCCAAACTTCAATCCTGGATCGGACCGCCGGAATCCGGCTGGGGCGAGATCCTCGTGTGCAACAACAACGAATGCACGTTCTTCCGCAACTCCAATTGCGATATCCGTAACAAGGACGAGGACAACAGTCTCGGCTGCCGCTACGCCGAAGACCCGGACAACGGCTACCAGTCCTTCAACCTGCTGGCCTGGTACAAGTTCTAAGCCGACCGCCGGCCCGGCCGGCGGTCCTCCCCTCCCCCCCAGGTGAACACTCTTTCATGATTCGGCCTTTCCCCTTGCGCGTCGCGCCGGCTTGCGGCTATCCTGTTCCATCGACACGGCCGGCCAAGGCCAGCCAGGACACACCCAGATCATGAGCCGCATAGCCATCACCAACCGCCACGGCGTCCTGTGGGCCCGCACCGACGGGCCGCTGGGCAACCCCGCCGCCCTGGAACTCGAAACCGCCGTCCTCGAAGCCGCCACCATCGGTCGCTACGCCGTCAGCGTCCTGGACCTGACCCAGACGCCCAGCATCGACAGCAGCGGCGTCGGCGCGCTGGTGCGGCTGCAAACCGCGCTGGCCACCAAAGGCCGCCGCCTCATCCTGGCCAACCCCACCACCGCCGTGGCCGACGAACTGCGGCTGCGCGACCTGCACGCTTTTTTCCAAATCGCCTACGACCTGCACCCCGATATGGACCAGGAAGAACTGCTCCTGGCCAGCGACCTATAA
>JAEZEM010000080.1 GCA_023417745.1 Pseudomonadota bacterium | reverse complement strand
CGCAGACCTCGCGCATGGTGATGGCCGACATGACGCGGGTGGACAGTCCCTGCTTCTCCAGCCCTTCCTGCACGGCCAGGGCGTTTAACACCGTGGCCAGCATCCCCATGTAGTCGGCCGAGGACCGGTCCATGCCGGCGGCCTGCTCCGAGACGCCGCGAAAAATGTTGCCGCCGCCGATGACCAGGGAGACCCTGGCCCCCTTTTCGGTTGCCGACACGATCTCCCGGCAAAAATTCGTGATGGTCTGGTTGTCGATGCCAAACGGCCGACCGCCAGCCAACGCCTCGCCGCTGATCTTAAGCAAAACCTGGGAAAACCGCAATTTCGACATGGAACGTCTCCTGAAGGGGAAGGGTGTCTGGCCATGGCCGGCCTTGCCCGGACGCGCGACGACGCGGAAAAAATCCCCGCCTGACGCGCCGGTTGGCCGTAGGCCGCCTCCGGGCCGTCCGCCCCTCCCGAACAGACGACGACCGTTGGCGGCGTGTCCGATGGGGCAAGGCGACGCCCGCCCGGCCGGGCGGTTGCGCCATCTTGCCCGCATCGGGCCGCGATGCAAGCGAAACCCTGGCGGGCTCACTCTGCGACTCAAAAAAAACGGGCCTTGCGGCCCGTTTAAGCATCAGTGCGTGGCCGCCTAGGCGTCCTCGCCCAGGGCCATGCGGCTAAAGCGCCCGACCTGGATGTTCTCGCCGATGACGCCGATGAGTTCGTTCATCAGGTCCTTGATGGTGACCTTGTCGTCTTTAATGAACGGCTGCTCCAGCAGGCAGATTTCCTTGTAGAATTTCTTAACCCGCCCGTCGACGATCTTCTCGGCGATGGCTTCGGGCTTGCCCTCTTCCATGGCCTGGTTCTTGAAGATCTCGCGTTCCTTGGCGAGCAGGTCGGCCGGCACTTCCTCGGGGGTAACGCACACCGGGTTGGTCGCGGCGATCTGCATGGCCACGTTTTTCGCGAACTCCAGGAAGCGCTCGGAGCGCGCGACGAAGTCGGTCTCGCACTTGATCTCGACGATGACGCCGAGCTTGCCGTTGGAGTGGATATAGGAGCCGATCACCCCTTCCGAGGTGGCGCGGCCGGCGCGCTTCTGGGCCTTGGACAGCCCCTTCTCGCGCAGCCAGGCAACAGCCTTTTCTTCATCGCCGTTGCACTCGCCAAGAGCCTTCTTGCAATCCATCATGCCCGCGCCGGTTTTGTCGCGCAGGGCCTTCACGCTGGCAGCGGAAATAGCCGACATAGGGGAATCCTCCTACTCGCCGGTGGTTTCGGTAGCGGTTTCGGCTTCATCGACCGGGGCGGCTTCGGGCTTTTCGTCCTTGTCCGCAACCGGCTCGACGTCCTTGTTCTGGGCCGCGCCTTCCATGCAGGCTTCGGCGATGCTGGCGGCAAAGAGCTTGATGGCCCGGATGGCGTCGTCGTTGCCCGGGATCACGTAGTCAATGACGTCGGGATCGCAGTTGGTGTCGACCACGGCCACGATGGGGATGCCAAGCTTGCGGCATTCCTGCACGGCGATCTCTTCGCGCTTGGGGTCGATGATAAAGGCGGCCTGGGGCAGGCGATCCATGTGCTTGATGCCGCCCAGGTTCTCGTTGAGCTTGCCCACTTCGCGGCCCATCATGACGATTTCCTTTTTGGGGAAGCGCTTGATGGAGCCGTCCTCGAACATGCGTTCGAGGTTCTTCATGCGGTCGATGCTCTTTTTGATGGTCTGGAAGTTGGTGAGCATGCCGCCCATCCAACGGTTGGTGACGGAAAACTGGCCGACGCGCTCGGCTTCCTTTTTCACCGACTCCTGAGCCTGGCGCTTGGTGCCGACGAAGATGACCCGGCCGCCGCCGGCGACGACGTTCGAAATGAAGTCGTGGGCCTTCTGGTACAGCTTGACGGTCTGCTGGAGGTCGATGATGTGGATGCCGTTTCTGGCCCCGAAGATGAACGGACGCATCTTGGGATTCCAACGACGGGTCTGGTGCCCGAAGTGGACGCCGGTCTCAAGCAGCTGCTTCATGGTAACGTAAGGCATGGGAACTCCTTGGGTTGTCCCTCCGCCCCGCCGATATGGCCGGACCATCCGGCACCCAGGATTGGCTCGCGGGGCGTGCGTGTTTGGAGAACTGCGGCTAGTAGTCCGCTTTCTGGAAAAAGGCAAGCGCCCGGACGGACCGGGCGCGAAGTTTCTACTGCAGGGGCGCGGCCTCGTCCTCGGCCCGCACCGGATTTATCAGCACCCCCACCCCGTCGATCTCCACCCGGGCCTCGTCGCCCGGGGCCAGCGGACACGGCCTCGCCGGCGAACCGGCCAGGATCACGTCGCCGGGCAAAAGCGTCATCACCGAGGAGACGAAGCTCACCAGCGCAAACGGCCCCACGGCCATGTCGGCGCAGGACCCCGTCTGCACGGCCTGGCCGTTTAAAAACAGGCGCAGGACAAGGCTGGCCGGATCGCCGAGATCGGTCTCGATCCAGGGACCGATGGGAGCAAAGGTGTCGTAGCCCTTGGCCCGGCCCAGGGTCTCGTCGCGCTCGCGCAGGTCCACGGCCGTGACGTCGTTGGCGCAGGCTAGGCCGAAAAGGTGCTTGGGCACATCGGCCGGAGCCACGTTGCGGCAGGTCCGGCCCATGACCAGGGCCAGCTCGCATTCGGCCTCGACCCGGGCCGCGGCGCGGGGCAGCACAATGGCCTGGCCCGAACCGATGACGGCCGAGGGCGGCTTCAAAAAGAGCATGGGGCCATCGGACGGGTCGCGCCCCATCTCGCGCAGCCGGTCGCGGAAGTTGCCGGCGGCGCAGACCACTTTCGAGGGCGTCACCGGAGGGAGCACCGACACCTCGGTCAGGGGGATGGGCGCGTCCAGGCCAAGGGTTTTGTCCAGGCAGCGCACGGCGTTTTGCTCCATGAGAAGCTGGGCGTAAAAGGCGGCGTCGCCGTGGCGCACCCGCAAGACCTTCATGAACGGTTCTCCCGCGTCACAGGGTGATGACCAGGGGCACGACCACCGGGTCGCGTTCCAGGATCTTGCGGAAAAACCGCCGCAAGGCGGAGCGGATGCGCTCCTTGAGCAGGTCGGACTGGCCGGGCGGCACGTTCTCGTAAATATCAAGGACAATGCATTTGGCGTCTTCCAGCACGTGGCTGTAGTGCTGCTCGAACACGAACCCCTTGGACAGGATGTTGGGGCCAAAAGTCAGTTCGCCGGACTTCTCGTCCACCACCAGCACCACGATGACCAGTCCCTCGCCGGCGAGCAGCTGGCGCTCCTTGAGCACCGTGACGCCGACGTCCCCAACGCCCTTGCCGTCCACGTAGATGTGCTCCACCGGGATGGCGTCCTCCAGGCGGATGATGCCCTCGGTGAAGGTCACGGGCTGGCCGTCCTCGATGACCAGGGCCCGCTCCGGGGCCACGCCGCAGGACACGGCGATGCGGGCGTGCTTGACCAGGTGGCGGTATTCGCCGTGGATGGGGATGAAAAACTTGGGCGAAACGGTTTTGAGCATGAGCCGCAGTTCGTCGGCATGGGCATGGCCCGAGGCGTGGATGGCCTGGACCCGCTCGTAGAGCACCTCGGCCCCGAGCTTGTAGAGGCGGTTTATCAGCCGGGTGATGGCCCGGATGTTGCCCGGGATAAAGCGCGAGGACAAAATGACGGTGTCGCCCTTTTGGATCTTCACCTGCCGGTGTTCGCCGTACGCCAGGCGGGACAGCGCCGAGAGCGGCTCGCCCTGGGAGCCGGTGACCAGCAGCACCACCTGGTCGTCGGGAAGACTGGCCAGCTCCTCAAGGGTCGCCTCGGTCCCGGGAGGGATGCGCAAATGCTTCAGTTCTCGGGCGATCTCGATGTTGGTGAAAAGGCTCTTGCCCGAGACCGCCACCTTGCGCCCGGTGGCGTGGGCCAGGTCGTAGATCTCCTGCATCCGCTGGATGTGGCTGGAAAAAAGCGTCACCACGATGCGGCCGGAACAGGTGGCGAAAATATCGCCCAGGGCGGCCTTGATCTCACGCTCGGTGAGCGCGAACCCTTCGCGCTCGGCGTTGGTGGAGTCGGAGAGCAGCAGCATGGCTCCGGACCCGGAAAAACGCTTGATGGCGTCGAGGTCGGTGGCGTGGCCGTCCAGGGGATTGCGGTCGATCTTGAAATCGCCGGTGTGGACGATGCGCCCGGCCGGGGTTTCGATGCCCAGGGCAAAGCCGTGGACGATGGAGTGGCACACCGGGAAAAAGGTGACCTTGAAATCGCCCAGCGTCACCGTGTCGCCGGCCGAGACCGGCAGGCAGGTGGTGAATTCCTTGAGGCCATGCTCTTCGAGCTTCTTGCCGGCCAGGGCCAGGGTGAAGCTGGAGGCGTAAAGCGGCGCGTCGCAGTTGCGCATGAGCCAGGGCAAGGCGCCGATGTGGTCCTCGTGGCCGTGGGTCAGCACGATGCCTTTGAGCTTGTCGCGGTTTTGCAGGATGAAATCGAAACGCGGGATGACCACGTCGATGCCGAAAAGGGAGTCGTCCGGGAACATGAGCCCGCAGTCCACGACGATCATGGAATCGCCGGAAACCAGGGCCATGCAGTTGAGCCCGATTTCGCCGAGGCCGCCCAAGGGATAGAGGGTCACGGCGGGGGAGCCTGTCATGCGCGCATCTCCTGATAGGCCGCGTCCATGCGGTCCCAGAGGTCGTTTTTGAACTTTTCACGCTCTTTGAGCGTATACAGGGCGGCAGCGTCAAAGGGCGGCAAGGCCCGCAGCCGCACCACGCCCGGGACCAACCGACGGCCGTGCTTGGGCAACACGCCCCCGGACCCCACGAGCACCAACGGGGCCACCTGGGCCTGACATTTCAGCGCCACGATCATGCCGCCGGTCTTGAACTCCTGAAGCTTCGTGAAATCCATGGACCGGGTGCCTTCGGGAAAGACCAAAAGGCCGATGCCCCGGGAAACGAGGTCCACGGCCTCCTGGATGGAGTCCATGGCCTTGCGCCGGTTGCCCCGGTCGATGGCCACATGGCCCATACGGCGCATGGCCGGACCGAAGACCGGAATCTTGAACAGGCTTTCCTTGGCCAGAAAGCGAAAATTCCAGCCCGGGAGCGCGGCGAACAGGATCGGGATGTCCATGTGGCTTTGGTGGTTGGCCATGAAGATGTAGGTCTGGTCGGGATCAAGGGCCGAGAGATCGACTTCGAGCCGGACGCCGGACGTCCAGACGAGGCTTTTGGCCCACAGGCACTCCACGGCGTGGGACAGCCGACCGTCACGGCCAAGGCGCGCGGTCAGCCAGCACAGGCTGGAGAAAAAAAACGTCAGCGGCACAACCGCCAGTTTGAACAGCACAGCTCGCATAGTCGCACCCGTTTGCCGAGGGAAAAGGGCCGCCCCGCTACGGGGCTGGCCGGGCCGCCTGCTATCCTAGTGCTCAGCGCCGAAAAAATCCAGCCTCACGGTCCCCCTCTCGGGTATTGCCGGTCGGCCTTGCCTCGCAAACCCTTTTTTGGCTACAGGAGAACTGGTTTGCCTGCCCAGGCGGGCCGACCCCAAGGGGGGCGTCATGAAAATTCTCATCGTGGACGATGACCAGCTCTCGCAGATCACCCTGAGGGCCACCCTGGCCCCATACGGCCAGTGCGTCTGCGCCGGCAACGGCCGCGAGGGCCTCGATCTTTTCACCCTGGCTCTGGACGACGGCAAGCCGTTTTCCGTCGTCTTTATGGACATCCAAATGCCGGTCATGGACGGCCACGCCGCCCTGGCCGCCATCCGCGAACTGGAACGCTCGCGCGGCGTGGCTCCGGGCCAGGAAGCCAAGGCGGTGATGATCACCTGCCACGACGACGTCAAAAACGTGGCCACCTCATTTTTCCGGGGCAACGCCACCTGCTATTTCACCAAGCCCTTGCATCTGGCGGCCATGGTGGAAACGCTGAAAAAGGAGTCCGTGCTGTAGCCGGACGGCCGGACGCGAGCTTCCCAAAAAAGATTTTACTTCGCCGCCAGGAGGGGATACCTCCTGGCTAGGACTCCACATTGCGCCGTGCCGCCGCCGACCGTCCGGTCGGCTTGGGGCCGTCGCCCCAAGGAGGGATTATGTCGCTGAAAAAAAAGCCGCTCAAAAGCAAGCCCGTGTGCAAGGTCACCTTCACCTTGACCAAGGAACAGGCCAAAAACGCCACCGGCGTCCATCTGGTCGGCGAATTCAACGACTGGGACGTGGCCGCCGCGCCCATGCGCCACCAAAAGGACGGCTCGTTTTCCGCCACCCTCGACCTGCCCGCCGGCCGCGAATACCAGTTTCGCTATCTGATCGACGGGGAAGTCTGGATCAGCGACCCCGAGGCCGACAAATACGCCTTCAGCCCCTTTGGCGACTGCGAAAATTCCGTGGTCATGGTCTAGCGCCCGGGCAGCCCGGACCGGCGGCTTCCAGACCGGGCCAAAATCTGGCCGGAACGCCAGCCCGGGCATGACGACGCCCAGGCCGCAAGCCGCCTCGCGGCGGTTCCCGGCGAAGCGGGACGCAAACCAAGGACGCCGACCGCCCCCACGGCGGCCGGCCCCCCAGCCGGGCTCAAGCGCCCAAACGTCTCGCCAAGGCCCGCCGGGCGCGGGACAAACCTCCCCCAGCCATGGCCGCCCGGATACGCAACGTCTGCCTCATCCACTCCTCCCTGGGTCCGACCTTTGCCGGACTGGGCATTGCCGTAACCGACCTTGATCCGCCGGCCGGCGTCGTCAGCCTGCCGCAGCTCCTGGCCGGGCTGCCCCAGCCGCCGGACTGCGTCATCCATCACGAGCACCTGGGCAAGCGGGTCATCCTGACCGACACGGACGCCGCGCCCTGCCCGGTCCTTTTTTGGGCCCACGATCCGCATCTCAATTTCTTCTGGCAACGCCACTACGCCAGGCTTTTCCACGCCGTAGCCTCCACCCAGCCCGGCCAGGCCGAAGCCCTTGCCGCCGCCGGCGTGCCGCGCACGGCCTGGATCACCTGGAGCGGCCAGGCCAGGCCGTTTGTGCCCTTTGCCGCCCGCAGCCGCGACCTGGCCTTTGTCGGGCGCATCACGCCCCAGCGCCGCCGCCGGACCTGGTTCGCCGAACATCTGGCCGCCGCCGGGCTTGTCCCCTGCCAGGACGCCCACGGCCCGGCCTTGGCCGCCGTCTACGACGACGCCCGGGCCTGCCCCAACGAGTGCATCGCCGGCGAGGTCAACCTACGCCTGTTCGAGGCCGCCTCCAGCGGTTGCCTGCCCGTGTCCGAAGGCCAGCCGCCGGAAGTGGAGACGCTGTTCGTCCCGGGGACCGAGGCGCTCTACTATGAGAACGTGCTGGAACTCGACGAGCATTTGCGCTTCCTCAAGGCCCAGCCCCGGGTGGCCGAGGCCATGGGCCGGGCCGCTCATGCCGCCGTGGCCGCCCGCCACCTGCCTCGCCACCGGGCGCTGGCGCTGCTTGAGCTGGCCGCCGGGGCCGCCGCCTCGCCGGGCGGTCCGGCCACCGGACCCGACGCCCGGGAAGCCCTGGCCCTGACCCTGTTTTTCCTGTGTCGGGCCGGACAGCTCGCCCTGCCCGGGTCGGAAA
>JAEZEM010000066.1 GCA_023417745.1 Pseudomonadota bacterium | reverse complement strand
CCCCAGGCCTTGTCTCCCACGGCGGAACTGGCCGGGCTGGCCCGGGCCGTGGCCGAGGGACGCTCGGCCGTTGGCCGGCAAACGCGCCGGGCCGCCGCCCTGGCCGAGCTGGCCGCGCCGCCCCAGACGGCCGACACGGCCGCCCTGGCCGAGCTGGCCGGGCGTCTGGCCGCCTGCCTGCCGGCGCTTCGCCGCTTGACCGGACGGCGGCGGGTGCTTGAAACGCTCATTGAACCGCCGGTCCCGGCGGCCACGGACGAGCTGGCCCGATTTGCCGCCCCTGTAGCCCATCAGCGCGGCCGCGCCGCAGCCCTGGCCCGGCACAGCGCTGCCCTGGCCTCCATCCTGCCGCCGCCGGAAACCGCTGACGTAGCCGCGCTGTCCGGGCTGGGGCGGACCACCGCCGGCCTGCTGGCCGCAGGCCAAGCCCTGGCCGCCAAACAGGCCGAGCTGGCCGACCGGCAGCGGGCGCTGACCACCTTTTCCGCCCGAGCCGCCGACCGGCTGGCCGCCCTTGGGGCCTGCCCTTTGTGCGGGGCGTCGTTGACGGCCGAGGCCTTTTTCGCCGGCGGCCACGTCCATGGCGCGGCCGGGGACGACGGAGGCGCGCCGTGAGCCTGCCCGTTCGCCGCTGCCGGGGGCTTTTTTGCATCCCCGATCCCCACGTGGCCGCTACGCCGCCCATGCAGCGGCTCGATTCCTACATGGACGACGTTTTGGCCAAGCTCGCCGCCTGTCTGGAGCAGGCCGCCGCCAGCGACTTGGTTCCGGTGATCCTTGGCGACCTTTTCCACTGGCCGCGCGAGAATCCCAACGTCGTCATGGTGGCGCTCATTGAACTGTTTCGCGGCTACCATCCCTACGTGCTGGTCGGCAACCACGACAAATACCAGGCCCGGTTCACGGCCGACACCTCCCTGGCCGTGCTGCGGGCGGCCGGCGTGTGCGCCGTGCTGGACGAACCCGGGCTGTTCCTGCGCCTGGAAACGCCCACGGGCCAGGCCGTGGTCGGGGCCTCGCCCGACGGCTCGCCCTTGCCGACCTCCGTGGACAAGCAACCAGACGAGACCAGCGTGTGGCTGACCCACCACAACGTCGGGTTCCCGGATTTCGAGGAAAAGCAGATCAAGATTCGGGAGATCGCCGGCCTGGATTGGCTGATTAACGGCCACATCCATCGCCCCCAGCCGACGGTTGCCGCCGGGGGCACGCGCTGGGCCAATCCCGGCAACGTCACGCGACTGAAGTTCTCCCGCCGCTCCATGGCGCGTATCCCCGAGGCCGCCATCTGGCGGCCGGGCCTCGACGACTTAGAAAAATGGCCCATCCCCCACCGGCCCTTCGCCGAGGTCTTCCCGGACCAGGAATTGCCGCCCGAAGAGGCCGCGTCCACCGAGGTCCGCTCCAACTTCCTGGAGGGGCTGGCCCGGCTGGCCTGGAAGCGCACCCGGGAAGGGGCGGGGCTCAAGGACTTTCTCTCCGCCAACCTCAACCCCGAGCATCCCGAGACGGCCCTCGTCTGGGAGCTTTACCGCGAGGTCACCGACCATGGCGACGCCTCTTGACCGCCGGGGGATCGCCCCCGCTTCCGCAAACGACGCCGACGCCCGGCTGCAAAATGAACTGGCCGGGCTTAAGGGCGAATACGAGCGCCTGCGCGACGCCAAGGTGCGCGCCGAACAGGACTTGAGCCATTTGCAAAACCAGCTGGCCGAGCTGGAGGCCAAGGCTGTGGCCGAGTACGGCACGGCCGATCCGGCCGAGCTGACCCGGCTTCTCGAAGAGAAGCGGGCGGCCAACGCCCGGCTCGTGGCCGAGTACCGCGAGCATGTGGCTGCGGTGAAGGGCGAGCTTGAGGCCGTGGAGCGGAATTTTGGCGGCAATGGCTGAGGCCGGCCCGGCCGCCGAGCTGGCCGCCCTGGCCACCGAGCGCCAGGAGCTGACGCGCCGGCTGGACCGCTTGTCGGGCCAGGCGGCGGCCATTGTCACGGCCCATGGCCAGGCTCGGCGGGAGCTGCTCGACGTCGAAGCCTTTCTTGACCTCGCCCCGAGAGCGGCGGCGCGGCTGGAGGAACTGACGCAGGAGTTGTTCGGCCAGGTGCTCGATGAGATCGAAACCGAACTCACCCATGCCGTGCGCGAGATTCTTGGGCAGAACCGTACGGTCAAGGCGCGGCGGTCGCTCAATAAGGGCAAGCTTTCCATCGAATTCGAGATGGAGCAGGACGGTCAGGCCGAGGACATCTTGACCGGGCAGGGCGGGTCGGTGTGCAACATCCTGTCCGTGGGGCTGCGGCTTATTGCGCTGTCCCAGCTCGACCCGGACGAGCATCGGCCGTTTTTGGTGCTGGACGAACAGGACTGCTGGCTGCGGCCGGATCTTGTGCCGGGCTTCGTGCGGCTGGTGGCGGCCATTGCCGACCGCCTGGGCATTCAGGTGCTCTACATCAGCCATCACCCGGTCGATTTGTTCGCCCTGGAAGCGCGGCGCGTCTATGTGCTGCGGCCCGGCCGGGAGCATGGCCCGAGTCTGGAAATCCTGGCCGACCGTTCCCTTGAGGCGTCCGCCTCGGCCGATCTTCCCACTTTCGAAGCCGCCGCCACCTCCCCCGGCGGCGAATAGTCTCCCTCTCCCCATTTGGGGGGTCTGGGGGCCTCAGGCCCCCA
>JAEZEM010000053.1 GCA_023417745.1 Pseudomonadota bacterium | reverse complement strand
GCGAAAGCCCGAACCGAAAAAAGCCCCCAAACCAGGAAAGAGACCGGCGACAAACAACGCCAGCCGAAAACCATGTCGGGGGTCCGGGGGGGCTGAGCCCCCCGGCCGCCGGAGGCATCTCCCCCCTCCTGCCTAAAAAAACGGCTTAGGCGTATCCTCGATCAACGGCCCATCGTAGAGCGGTTTTTCCTGGGCTGGCGGCGGCGGAGCCGGCTGCGGCTGCGGCTGCGGCGCAGGCGTGGCGGCCGGCTGTTTGGCGGCGGGTTTTTCCGGTTCGCCCTTGATGACGATCTTTTCCTTACGCACGGGCTTTTTGGCCGGGGCCTTGGCCGGCGGGGCTTGCTGCTGCACTTTGAAGCTCGGGCCGACCGGCTCGCCGTGGAACTCCCGGATGCGCCACAGATAATTTTCATCGCGCACCAAGCCGAAATAGCAGCTCATCACGGCATCCTTGGGCTTGCCGCCCTCGTTCCAGCGCAGGTCGGCCACGGCCCGCACGCTGGCCCGTTCGCCTTTGACCTGAATATCCATGGGTTCGCGCCATTGCATCCGAAGGCCCAGGCGGCGCTGCTCGGCCAGGGCGGTCGGCAGCTGCTTTTCCAGCTCGCCTCCCCGGATGGGCCGCGTGTCCTTGCCCAAAAGCGGCACATAGCGGGCGTCCTCGGTGAAAAGGCGCAGCATGGCTCCGGCGTCGCCGCTTGCGGCCACGTCCGGAAAGCGTGCGATGAACGTGTGGATGTTTTTGGCGTCGGCCGAGGCAAAGCCCGAGGGTTTGCCCGGCTCGGCCTTGGTTTTTTTGCCGCCGCCGCAGCCGGCCAGCAAACACAGGGCCGCCACAAGCGCGAGGCACAACGCCGTCGTCGGCATACCCCTTTTTCTTTCCACCGTGTTGCCGCAAACATGCATACGGAACTTCTCCCGAAACACCCCCGCCGACCACCAACCCAGGTGGGATTCCAAAGGGCTCAGCCCTTTGGCCGCCGGAGGCATTCTTCGTCTTCTCTTATCACATCATCCAATCAACCAATCAACTTCGCCACCAACTCCCCCACATCGGCCGCCAGGTAATCCGGCCCGTGGCGGGCCAGTTCGTCGCGGCCGACGTGGCCGCTGGCGACTCCGGCCGTGCGCGTGCCGGCGGCCTTGCCCACGGCAAGGTCCATGGGGTGGTCGCCGACCATGAGCGAGCGGGCCGGCGCGGCGCCGAGGGCATCAAGCGCCGCCAGCAGATGTTCGGGATCGGGCTTGACGCGCGGCGTGTCGTCGCGGGCCAGAAGCACGCCCACGAAATCGTGCAGATCGGGAAAGACCGTCAACACGGCCCGGCGGCAGTTGCGGGTGATGACGCCGACCTTGACGCCGCGCCCGGCCAGGGTGGCAAGCGCGGCCCTGGTTTCGGGAAAAAGGCTGGCTCGGGCGGCTCCTGCGGTTTCCATGGCCTCGATGCCCTGGGCGGCCAAGGCGGCGAAGCGCCGGGAAGCGTCGGGATCGGTCCGGGCGATGGCGGCGGCCAGCTTCGCGGCGTATTCCAGGGCCGGCAGGCCGTTGGCCGGCGGCACCTCGGGCAGAAACGCGGCGGCCTGACGGGCCACGAGCTGCTTCATGGCCGTGAAATCCAGGACCAGTTCGGCCAGGGTGCCGTCGAAGTCGAACACGGCGGCATCGAAAATGGTGTCGGGCATGAGGATTTTGCCTTGCCGGCGGATTGCCCGCCGGACGCGTCGCGAGTATGCTCCGCCCGGTTTTACGCCCGGGCGGCGTCCCTTGGCAACCCGGCGTCGGGATTGCCGGGCGCGCCCCAACCTTTTGCCTGCGATCCACCATGACTCCAACACACGACGTCGTCATTGTCGGCGCGGGGCCGGCCGGCTCCACCGCCGCCCAGGTGCTGGCTTCCCGGGGCCGAAGCGTCCTGGTCCTGGACAAGGCCGAATTTCCCCGGGACAAGCTGTGCGCCGGGCTGCTCACCTGGAAGGCCGTAGACGTGCTGGAGCGCGTTTTCGGCGACGCGCCCGAGGGCCTGCTGGCTTCGGGCGTGTTCAACGCCGCCCCGACCGGCTACTGCATCCGGTTCCGCGACCACATCATCGCCCAGGGCGAAATGTTTTATCCGTTTCATCTGACCAAGCGGCGAGTGTTCGACAAGCATCTGGCCGACCGGGCGATCAAGGCCGGGGCTGACGTGCGCCTGGGCCTGGCCGTGGCCTCCGTCGATCCGGCCACGGGCATGGTGACCACGGCTGACGGGCGGGAGTTTTGCGGCCGGTTTGTGCTCGGCTGCGACGGCGTGGCCAGCGTGGTCCGTCGGTCTTGCCCCTTTGACGGGGCCAACTGGAAGGCCGGCATGGGCGGGGCGCTGGAATTTTACATCGACCGTGACGACCCGCGTCTGGCCGCGCCGGCCCATGCCGATCTGCGGGCCGAGCATCCCACGGTTTACGCCGGATTTTTGCGGGCGGGCTACGGCTGGGTGTTTCCCCATGCCGACCGGCTGGCCATCGGCATCGGCGGCCATAGCGCCCGGCATGGCCGGGAATTTCGGGCCAAGTTCCGGGAGTTCGTGAGTTTTCTGGGCCTGCCGCCGGAGCTGGCCGACGCGGCCAAGGGGCATGGGCTGCCGTACGGCAACTTCATTGAAAAGCCGTGGCATGGCCGGGTGATGCTGGCCGGCGACGCGGCCGGGCTGGTGGAGACGCTTTTTGGCGAGGGCATCTACTACGCCCTGCGTAGCGGCGAGCTGGCCGCCGAGGCGGTCCTGGCGTCGCTGACCCGGCAGGCCGATCCCCACGCCATCTACGCCAAGGGGCTTAACCGCGACATTTTGCCGGAGCTGGTCTGGTCGCGCAAACTGCGCCGGGTGCTCTACGCCAGCCAGTCCTGGGGCTTCATGCCGCTTTTGTGTTTCGTGCGCGGCGGCGGCAGGCTCCTGGCCGAGATGGTGCACGGCATCCGGTCCTACCGTTTCCTGCTGCGCCGCGCCAAAGGCCCGGCCGCCTAACCCCCGCCCGCCGACACGCTGACGCCAGACCGCATCACTCCATGTCGGGAGGGGCTAAGCCCCTCCCGGCCGCCGCAGCCGCACCGTCCCCCTTTACCCTTTTCTCCATATGG